>NZ_JBQHSE010000002.1:0-193977 GCF_052066395.1 Bariatricus sp. HCP28S3_A4
CAAAGGCGGTGCGAAGCATCCTTTACATACACTGGAAACTTCGGTATTATCCAAGCAACAATCCAATGAATTTTTTAGCCACAAATGTTACAAAAAAGCTTGACCACAACAGTTGTCGTCAATCGACGTAGCCACCGCTACGCCTCATTCCTCCGCCTTGCATATGAAACAATCATCCTGCGTCAATGTATCAGATACTTATTTTTCGGTGTACTAGTACATCGGTTTCGAAATAACTATACTAAATAACTTGCCTATTTCTCCGATTGCACATGGCAAAAAGTCTCAGCGTAGCTAGCTATATAATAGTTTACGTATTGAAAAGAAGAAAAAAGAGAATAATCCGTAGCATTTTCCTTAAGTTACGTGTCAAAAAGAAATAAATTTATAATAGTCCGTAGCAGTGCGCTGAAACTACGTGTCAAAAAAGATGATTCCCCAAAAAATCCGTAAATCGTTATAAAATGCAAGAAACAAATGATAAGAAATTGAAGTGTTTCCTATGCCTAAGCATAAGACTTACCTTGATATCGTATAGTATAGTTTCACTGCAAGGTAGAGAATGACAGCATCCTGAAATCGGCGTGGATTCAATCCACAAATGCGATAGATGCGGTCAAGCTTATATTGAAGTGTATTTTTATGTAGAAAAAGCTTCTCGCAGGTTCGGTTAAGCGATTGCTCTTCCTCGAAATAGGTGCGCAGCAAAGAAAAATCTTCGGAGGAAAGTCCTGCAGCTGCCTTAGATAAAAAGTCTTTTTTGGTTACCGAATCTATCCTGGCCAGAATGATTTCCAAAGTCAGTTTGTCAAAAAGGGCAAAATGTGTCTCTGAACCGGAGAGACTTTCCAGAGCAATCCGGGCGGTACGAAGAGAATCATCAAGCTGATAGATACTGTCTGTTCGTCCAACTCCAAGAAGCACATCATCTCTGGCAGAAACAAAAGACTCGAGAATTGTCTGATGCGTATCGAATGAAGTACTGTCAATGATCGCTGCAAATTCGTTCGGATACTGAAAACAGAATACAGAATCCGGAATCCGTTCAAAGAGATGATGAATGGCGGATTCGACGGTGGAAATCCCGGAACGTCCTTCGTGAGAGCATACTTGTAGAAGAAGAACACGTTTTGGCTTCTTAGCATTTAGATGAAATTCCTGAAGCATTTTCTGAATGTATTCCGGATTTTCAATATTGCCATTTAACAGTGTCTGAATCAAGTAAGTTTTTTTCTCAGTCTGAGTCCGGGAAGCGGCATTTAGTTCCTGCTCGCGGATCAGAAGACGGGTAATCTTCTCAGCAAGGTAAGCATAACTTCGTACCTCGTCCGGTTCCCCACTGATTCCGATTACGGCAGTCAGAATGCCATTGTGTGTCACCGGAATATTCACACCCTTTTGTGTGCCGGAAAGGCTGTTGTCTTCGTAAACTTCCAGAGGAATTCCGGTCTTGATCACTTGTTTTCCACCCTCATGGAAGGTGCCGATGCGCGTTAAATCTGTACTTGCAATGATCATGCCGTTTTCATTGATGAAATTTATATTGTGCCCACAGACATCCTTGACAGTATCAACGATTTGCTGAGCCGTTTTCTTATTGATGATATTCATGGCAGAAACTCCTTTGTGCTTTGGGTGACTTACATTCTGACGGCTCTATGAAGGAGCCTATATAAAATAAAAAGCATATAACATCATTATATAATCTGGCATTTTCGGATGCAATAGAAAATGAGACAGAGCTTTTTATATTAATGTAACTGTTCAGAGCCAACCTCGAAAACACTTCGTGTTTTCTCAGTGTGGCGTATCCGCCAAATAGATTTGTCAAAAAAGGCTCTCACGAATGCAAGCATTCATCGGTCTTTTTTATCAAATCTGCTTGGCTCTGAACAGTTACATATTAATTTAAAAAGAGGAAAAATTTTCTTGAATAACACATCATAGTATGGTAGAATAATCATGGTTTATCCATCAGGAGGTGTGAATAATGGAGATTTTGAAAACGGTTCTTTTAATACTTTTTGCAATAGACTGTGTCGCATTGACAACAATCGTATTACTTCAGGAAGGAAAGTCAGCCGGTCTTGGAACGATCGCGGGAGCAGCCGATACGTACTGGGGACAGCATAAGGGACGCTCTATGGAAGGTGCACTTGTGAAGTCTACCAAGTTTCTTGCAGTTCTCTTTATCGTACTTGCGGCAGTGCTGAATCTGAAAGTATTTGGTTAACGAATGAATGGTTGAAAATGAGGAACACTCTATAGTAATTATAGGGTGTTCTTTTTTCGATACAGGGGCCCGAGGGAGTAAAACAGGGAGATAAAAAATGGACGAGATATTTGAAAAGCGGAAGAAAATTATATATGAATTTATCTGTGACGAGTTCTATGTGCCGATGAAGCTGAAAGAACTTGCGATGCTGCTGCAGGTGCCAAAAGATCAGAGAGATGAACTGAAGGCAGTAATGGATTCGCTGGAGGCAGAAGGCAAGGTTCATGTCACTCAGAAAGGGAAATATATCAAAGGGGAAGCGAAGCATCTGCGCGGAATCTTTCAGGCGAACGCAAGAGGATTCGGATTTGTGACGGTGGAAGGAGAGCCGGAGGATATTTTTATCGGTGAAGAGGATATGGGCGGTGCCATGCAGGGGGATGAAGTGGAAGTCGCCATTACGAAGGCACCGGAAGGAAGACGAAGAGAAGGAAAGATCCTGAAGATTGTGAATCGGGGAACGCAAAGACTGGTCGGTTATTATCAGAGCAGAAAGAATTTCGGTTTTGTAGTGCCGGATAATGAACGGATCTTACAGGATATTTTTGTCCCGGCAGAGCAGTCAAAAGGAGCTGTGACCGGACATAAGGTTGTCGTGGAACTGACATCTTATGGAGGAGAGAGAAAGAAACCGGAAGGCAGGATCGTAGAGATTCTTGGTCATGCAAATGATCCGGGGGTGGACATCCTTTCTATCGTGAAGGCATATGATCTTCCGATCGAATTCCCGGAAAAAGTGCTGAATCAGGCAGAACGTGTGGCAAAGCCGGTGACTGGAGCTGATATGGCAGGAAGGAAGGATGTCCGGGACTGGCAGACGGTCACGATCGACGGTGAGGATGCCAAGGATCTGGATGACGCGATCACGCTGACAAAGGAAGGGGACAACTATATCCTCGGCGTGCACATTGCAGATGTGACGAATTATGTGCAGGAGAACAGTGCATTGGACAGAGAGGCTTTAAAAAGAGGGACCAGTGTGTATCTGGCAGACCGTGTGATCCCTATGCTGCCGCATGTACTATCAAATGGCATGTGTTCTTTAAATGCCGGCGAAGACAGGCTGGCACTCAGCTGTATCATGACGGTGGACGCAAAAGGAAACGTAGTCGACCATCAGATTGCAGAGACGGTGGTCAATGTGGATGAGCGGATGAGTTATACCAGTGTGAAGAAGATCCTGGAGGAACATGACGAGGAAGAATGCCGGCGCTACCAGACCCTGCTTCCGATGTTTGAGATGATGAAAGAACTCTCTGAGATCCTTAGGAACAGAAGGCACAAACGAGGGGCAATTGATTTCGACTTCCCGGAATCCAAGATGGTGCTGGATGAAGACGGTACACCTCTGGAAATCAAGGCGTATGACAGAAATGTAGCCACAAAGATCATTGAAGATTTCATGCTTCTTGCCAATGAGACGGTGGCAGAAGAATATTTCTGGCAGGAAATCCCGTTTGTATACAGAGTCCATGAAGCGCCGGATGAAGAAAAAATGAAGAAACTGATCACATTTATCCAGAATTTCGGCTATACGATGCACGTTCCGAAAGGACAGGAGATTCGTCCGAAAGAGGTGCAGAAACTGCTGGATAAGATAGAAGGAAGCCAGGAAGAAGCAATGATTTCCCGGCTGACCCTTCGTTCCATGAAACAGGCGAAGTATTCACCGGATAATGACGGCCATTTTGGACTTGCAATAAAGTACTATACACATTTCACATCGCCGATCAGGCGCTATCCCGATCTGCAGATTCATCGGATTATCAAGGATAATCTGCGCGGAAGAATGACAGAAAGCCGAAGAGATCATTACGCGAAGATCCTGACAGAGGTTACGATGCAGGCGAGCAGCCTGGAACGCCGTGCGGATGAAGCAGAACGTGAGACGGTGAAGCTGAAAAAAGTTCAATATATGAAGAAATTCTACGGAGAAGAATTCGAGGGAGTTATTTCCGGTATCACGAAATGGGGACTTTATGTGGAGCTTCCGAATACGGTGGAAGGGCTGGTTCATGTTGCAAATATGATGGATGATCATTATGATTATGATGAGACTCATTTTCAGATGGTCGGTACTCACACAGGTAAGAGATATGAATTGGGTCAGAAAGTGAAAGTCCGTGTGACGGGCTGTGATACGATAGCAAGAACGATTGATTTTGAATTGGTATAAGGAGAGGCAAGATGGCAAAAACGCAGGGAAAACTGATCGCGAATAACAAGAAAGCATATCATGACTATTTTATACTCGATACTTACGAGGCAGGGATCGCCCTTGCAGGGACGGAGGTAAAATCTCTCCGTATGGGAAAATGCAGTATCAAGGAATCATTTATCCGGATCGAAAACGGAGAAATATTCATTTACGGAATGCACATCAGTCCATACGAGAAAGGAAATATATTCAATAAAGATCCGCTCAGAGTGAGAAAATTGCTGCTTCATAAAAGCGAGATCAACAAACTGCTTGGCAAGATCAAGGAAAAAGGAATGGCGATCGTGCCATTAAGAGTGTACTTCAGTGGCAGCCTTGTCAAGGTGGAGATCGGGCTGGCAAAAGGTAAAAAACTATATGATAAGCGCGATGACATCGCGAAAAAAGACCAGAAGAGGGAAGCTGAGAGAGACTTTAAAGTGCGGAATTTCGGATAAGCGATTCGCATTGATGGAAGCAAAGATAAAGAAAAACGGATGATTAGGAGGAAGAGAAGTTGGTACCACGGACAAAAGAAGATTTGAACAAAATGGTAACTCAGCAGACATTGGAAACGTATGAGGAACTGGCACCGCAGCTTGTTCAGCTGATTGACATGACGAAAAACAGAGCTGATCTGACAGATGCCGAAAAATGGGATGAGATTGCGCTGCATATGATGGGGTATGTAAAATCCTGCACCAACGAAATTATGGTGGAAGTGCTGGCGGAAATATTGGGTCTGGATTAAAACTGTACATATAAAAATAATGAAAATTGTGTATTTCTAAAAAGACAGTCAAGCGGTAATATAGGTCTATCCTTGAGAAATAAAAATAGGGAACAAGAAGAAAGGATGAGACGTAACATGAGACAGAAAAATACAACCGTATTAAAAATCGCACAGACTGCTCTTTTGGCAGCACTTTGCTATGTATCTTTTACATTTTTACAGATTAAGATTCCGATGCCGGGAGGAGATGCAACATCTCTTCATATCGGAAATGCATTCTGTGTTCTTGGCGCGCTACTTGTCGGCGGAGTGTACGGAGGACTGGCAGGAGCAATCGGTATGTCAATTGCAGACATCATGGATCCGGTATACATCACTGTAGCACCGAAGACATTTGTCCTCAAATTCTGCATCGGTCTGATCGTAGGACTGGTGGCACACAAAGTGGCAAAGATCAACGAAAGCACAGATAAGAAATACATTTTCAAATGGAGCGTGATCGCATCCGCCTTCGGACTTGGATTTAATGTGATCGCAGATCCTCTGGTAGGATATTTCTATAAACAGTATATTCTCGGACAGCCGCAGGAGATGGCATCTGTACTTGCAAAATGGAGTACCATGACAACATTTGTCAATGCAATTGTCTCTACGATTCTGGTAGCGATCATCTACAATGCACTTCGTCCTGTACTGCTCAAAAGTGGACTTCTGATCACAAAAGAAGCATAAGGTTCGATATTGTAATTCGATATGAAAACCGTTATACTAAGGGGAAGACCCGGTATAACGGTTTTTTACATCAACAGGAGGCATAGGAATATGGCAATCGACAAAGTAAAAGAGTATTTCAAAGCATATGGTATGGAGGACAGGATACTGGAATTTCCGGTATCGAGTGCAACGGTGGAGCTTGCGGCAGAAGCGGTGGGGTGCGAGCCGTGCAGAATTGCAAAAACACTGTCTTTTATGGCAAATGATTTTCCGATTCTGATCGTAGCAGCCGGGGATGCGAAGATTGATAATCATAAATACAAAGAAAAGTTTGCGAAGAAAGCAAAAATGCTTACGCCAGAAGAGGCGGAACAACTGGTGGGACATGCTGTCGGCGGCGTCTGCCCATTTGCGGTGAATGAAGGAGTTACCGTTTATCTGGACGAATCTCTGAAACGGTTTGAGACAGTATTTCCGGCATGTGGAAGCAGTAACAGCGCGATTGAACTTACGATTGAAGAACTGGAACGTTATTCTTCTTATATAGAATGGATTGATGTATGCAAAGGATGGGAAAGAGGAACGGACAGATGAACCATGATATTGAAATAAGAGAATATGTACCGGAAGACCTGGATCAGATGGTCGAGATCTGGAATGAAGTTGTAGAAGAAGGAATTGCATTTCCACAGGAGGAATGTCTGGATCAGGCGTCGGGAAAAGTATTTTTTGACAGCCAGAGTTACTGCGGTGTAGCGGTCGATACAGAAACGGAACGAATTATGGGGTTGTATATTCTCCACCCGAATAATGTGGGAAGATGCGGACATATCTGTAATGCGAGTTATGCGGTCCGTTCTGAGAGCAGAGGACTTCACATCGGAGAAAAACTGGTTCTTGATTGTCTGGAACAGGGGAAGAAGCATGGATTCGGTATCCTGCAGTTTAATGCAGTCGTAGCGACAAATGTGCATGCACGACATCTTTACGAACGACTTGGATTTGTGCAGCTCGGGATAATCCCGAATGGATTCCGTATGAAAGACGGAAGTTATGAGGATATTTGTCCGTATTATCATGAGTTATAGGAATGTGTGGAAAGAAGTGCTACTCCACAATGATATAAAAGGATCGTTTTTAACATACAAAAGGAAAAGCCTTGAAAATCCAGCATTTTCAAGGCTTTTCTCATATGGACCTGAGGGGAATCGAACCCCTGTCCGAAAGCTCATCCATCAGAGCATCTCCCATCACAGTCATTACTTTGACATTCCCTCCTTCGGACGCCTAATGACAGGCTGCCGAATTCAGTAGCTTCATAAAATCTTCCATTCCCTCAAAGCTTTGAGAACGAAGTGCCTCATCTGGTCGAAGCCGGTTACTTAAGCGATGAGCGACCTAAGGCCGACTGCTGCAAACTAGGCAGCTAACGCGTAATTATCGTCTGCGTTTAATTTTAAATACGGTTTACTGCGCGGTCCCGTCCCGCGGATGGCTTCTCCAACTTCCAAACCCCCGTCGAAACCAGTACAAGCCCTGGTTTATCTGTCTGCATGTTCTTACTATAAATGAATATGCAGAGGTCGGAAAGCTCCAACGCATATGTTATTATAAATGGGATGCCGGGGTGATGTCAAGGGGGGATGAAAACTTTACTTGGGATATATTTGCAGATTCTTTACAAGAAAAGAGTATCCTAGTATAATATCTATAGAAACAAAAGGAGTATCGCAAAAAAACAATGATTTTGCGGTACTCCTTTATGAAATGGAGTATACGGGATTCGAACCCGTGGCCTTTACAATGCGAATGTAACGCGCTCCCAACTGCGCTAATACCCCAAAGTGGAAGCAACGGGGCTCGAACCCGTGACCTCTCGCGTGTGAGGCGAACGCTCATCCCGGCTGAGCTATGCTTCCGTGCTGCTTATAAATTTCATTAAATCATATTATAGCACCGGACGAAAATAAATCAATTGTTGGATTATAATAATTTTATAAAATTTTCAGGAGATGATAATCGATGAATGTCAAAGATTTCAATGTGTTTATTACGGTGGCTGAGACGAAACACCTCACGAAGGCGTCCAAATTATTGTATATGACCCCGCAGGGAATAAGCAAAGTCATCAAAAATCTGGAAAATGAATGTGACTGTGAGTTGTTTCTGCGTACGGGAAACGGGATGGAATTGTCGGAAGCAGGCAGACATTTCCTTGAGTATGCAAAAAAGGCAATGAAAGAGTACTTTGATATGAGAAATGAACTCCTTCGGATCAAACAAAAAGAACATGGGGTGGTGGATCTGCTTTCCGCATTTGGTATCGTGCGTCTGGTTACTCCGGAGTGCATTTTGGATTTCAAGAAGAAGTATCCTGAGATTGAGTTCCACAGCAGAGAATGCCCTGATAAGCAGGTGGAACGATGGTTTCTTGCCGGGGAAGGGAATGTTGCCTTTTCGCTGGCACCCTGTGATGAAGAAAAATATGATGTATCAGAGCTTTCCGCTTTTCCGGTAAAACTTTTGGTGAATGAAAACCATCCGCTCAGCAGAAAAGAAACGGTTACGATACAGGATTTAAGAGGAGAGCCTCTTTATATAGAAAGCAGAGAGTTTAAGATTCACGATCTGATCGTGAATAAGTGCCGTGAAGCCGGATTTGAGCCGAACATCATGTTTGAAACAAGCGGATTCAGTTTATGCCACAAAATGGTCAGAGAAAACAAGGGCATTTCTGTTACGGTTGATTTTGTTTCCGATGATATGGGGCACGATAACATGGTACTGATTCCGTTTGCGGACGGAGACTATGAATGGAAGATCTGTATGCTGACGCGGAAGAATGAAACGGTTGGAAACGGTGTTGACATTTTCCAGAAACATGTGAAGGAATGGATGGACAGAATCCGGGAAGGGGATATCAATAGATAGTTGAAAGGGCGGAACGAAACGTTGACTTGAATTAGAAAATCCTACATAATTCACAAAAATTGACAGGATTTCAGATGGTTTTCTCTTGAAAATTTTAACTTATAGAAAACGCAAATATATTTATCAAAATTATAAATTAGTGTATAAAAATGCAATATGATAAAATATCCTTCAGGTAATTGATACACGAAGGAGGAAACAAAAATGAAAATTGGTGTAACAGAAATCAGCCCGAGAGCGGTGCAGCAGGTAGCGGAGAAAAAATTCAAAGGTGGATACTATTGCTGTGAAGCACTGATCAGTGCGATTCGTGACGAATTCAAGCTGGATGTTCCGGAAGAGGTTATCGCAATGGCTTCCGGTATGGCAGTTGGAGCCGGAAAATCAGGATGTGTATGCGGAGCATTTAACGGAGGTATCATGGCACTTGGAATGTTCTTCGGACGTACAGAGCAGGATGGCCCGACAAATCCAAAGAGCGTGAAATGTATGGAGCTGACCAAAGAACTTCATGACTGGTTCAAGGTTGCAAACCAGAAAAATGCAATATGCTGCAGAGTCTTGACGAAGGAGTTTGACAAAGGGAAAGGCGAACACAAAGAACAGTGTATTTTCTTCACAGGACTGTGTGCATGGAAAGTTGCTCAGATTGTCTGTCGCGAGCTTGGTATCAAGAATCTGGATGAGATTGATGAACCGGCACCAAGAAGAACACTCGCTGAAATCTAGAAGAATATGTGAACTTCCGGCGGTGTATCTGCCCGGAAGTTCACAAATTGAAAACAGTTTTTTTTGACAGAAAGGATGAGAGTGACATGAAAGATATGATTAAAAAAGTTCCGGTACCTCTTTGTGGGGTTATGCTGGGATTTGCGGCACTGGGAAATTTATTACAAAGCTATGGTGAGGGAATCCGTTCTGTATGCGGTATCGTGGCAGCATTTTTGCTGATTCTGATATTTGCAAAACTGCTTCTGTTTCCTCAGATGATCAAAGAGGATATGAAGAATCCGATTATGGCGAGTGTTGCGGGAACATTTCCGATGGCGCTTATGCTGCTTAGCACTTATGTGAAACCTTATATCGGAGCGGCAGCTATGTATATCTGGTTCTTTGCCATTGCATTACATATTGTGCTGATTGTCTATTTTACAGTGAAGTTTGTTTTAAAACTTCAGCTTCCAAAGGTATTTGCAAGTTATTACATTGTATATGTGGGAATTGCTGTTGCGGCAGTTACGGCACCGGCATATGAACAGCTTGGAATCGGAACGGCAGCGTTCTGGTTCGGATTCGTAACGCTGATTATTCTGCTGGTACTTGTGACGATCCGTTATGTGAAGTGTCCGGAAGTACCGGAACCGGCACAGCCGCTGATCTGTATTTACGCAGCGCCTACAAGCCTCTGCATCGCAGGTTATGTACAGTCTGTGACACCTAAGTCAAGAGGGTTCCTTCTTGCGATGTTAGTTGTAGCGACAGTGATTTATATTTTTGCGCTTGTAAAAGCAATCGGATATCTGAAATTAAAATTCTATCCAAGCTATGCTGCATTTACATTCCCGTTCGTAATCAGTGCGATTGCTACGAAGCAGACGATGGCCTGTCTGGCTAATATGGGACAGCCGATACCGGCACTCAAGTATCTGGTGCTGATTGAAACTATTATCGCCGTTGTCCTGGTAGTATATACATTTATCAGATTTATGGGATTTATCTTTGCCGGAGAAAAGAAATAATATAGAAAACCACCAGTCGTATCAAAAACGACTGGTGGTTTTCTTACTTTTTATGAGAATGATATCGAAAATTAATTCACATATGCAACACATTTTCGTGTTACAATGGGAAAATAAAGAAGATACCAAAGTGAGAGGAGCATTTTTATGGATAAATTAAAAATTCTGGTAGTGGACGACGAGAGCAGGATGCGGAAACTGGTCAAAGATTTCCTGCAAAGGGAAGGATTTGAGGTGATCGAGGCAGGCGATGGTCTGGAAGCAATGGACCGGTTCTATGAGGACAAGAATATTGCGCTTATTATTCTGGATGTTATGATGCCGAAGATGGACGGATGGCAGACATGCAGGGAGATCCGCAAGGAATCGAAGGTGCCGATCATCATGCTGACAGCGCGGGGGGATGAACGGGATGAGCTTCAGGGATTTGAGCTTGGAGTGGATGAATATATATCCAAACCTTTCAGCCCAAAGATCCTGGTTGCCAGAGTGGAAGCGATTCTGCGCAGAACGAATGCGCTTGCGGCGGAAGAGACGATCTCGGCCGGTGGAATTGAGATTGATAAGACCGCGCATATGGTGAAAATCGATGGAAAGCCGGTAGAGTTAAGTTTCAAGGAATTTGAATTACTCACGTATTTTGTGGAGAACCAGGGAATTGCACTTTCAAGGGAAAAAATTTTAAATAATGTGTGGAATTATGATTATTTCGGCGATGCCCGTACAATTGATACCCATGTAAAAAAACTGAGGAGCAAACTTGGGGATAAAGGGGATTACATTAAGACGATCTGGGGTATGGGATACAAGTTTGAGGTGGCATAATGAAACATTCGATTAAGCAGCAGATGATGATGGTATTCGTCGGTATTGTTGTCGTTATGATGCTGGTATTTATGGCGGTGAACGGGGGGTTCCTGGAAAAATACTATATTGCTGAGAAGCAGTCGGAATTTGTCAGAACCTATTCTCTTTTGAAAAATGGTGTTATAAGCGGGACATTGATGGAAGAAACTCCGGGAAGTGAGCTGAGTAAATTGACGGAAAAGAACAATATTGCTGTTGTTGTGATCGATCCGGAAGCTTCTTATATTTATACGAATGCCAGGAATCTGGAAACGGTGATGAAGAACCAGCTTATGGGATATCTGTTTAATAAGAACAATCAGGAGATTCTGAAAAAAACGGATGAGTATGTTATCAGCAGATCAATGGATATGCAGAACAGTACAGAGTACATTGAGATGTGGGGAGAGTTTGAGAACGGCTCCGTATTCTTGCTGAGAAGTCCGCTTGACAGTATTCGGTCGGCGGTGAGAATCTTTAATCAGTTTATCGGAATGGTTGGTGGCATTGTTATCTTACTGAGCCTGTTTGCTGCATGGTATTTTTCGAAAAAACTTTCAGAACCTCTGATGGAGCTGGCTGCTCTTTCTCAGAAAATGGCGGATCTGGATTTTGAGGCCAAGTATACAAGTGGGGGAAGCAATGAAATCGGTATTCTGGGTCAGAGTTTTAATCAGATGTCTGAAAAACTGGAACAGACGATTTCCGATCTGAAGAAGGCGAATAATGAATTGCAGATGGATATTGAGCAGAAAGAGAAGCTCGAACGTATGAGAACGGAATTCCTTGGGAATGTTTCCCATGAACTGAAGACGCCGATCGCGCTGATTCAAGGATATGCGGAAGGCTTAAAAGAGGGAGTCAGCGATGATCCGGAGAGCAGGGAATTCTACTGTGATGTGATTATGGATGAAGCCGGAAAGATGAATCAGATGGTGAAGAACCTTCTGACACTGAATCAGCTTGAATTTGGAGATAATGATGTGCAGTTTGAACGGTTTAATCTTACGGATCTGATTCGTGGGGTACTGCAGAGCCTGGATATTATGATCACCCAGAAGGAAGTACACGTTATTTTCAGACAGGAAAATCCGGTATATGTATGGGCAGATGAATTCAAGGTGGAGCAGGTGCTGCGAAATTATGTGAATAATGCACTGAATCATGCGGAAGGCGAAAAGGTTATCGAGATTAAAATCGTAGAAATAAATGAAAAGGCACATATCAGTGTGTTTAACACAGGCAATCCGATTCCGGAAGAAGACGTGGAACATATCTGGGAGAAGTTTTACAAAGTGGATAAGGCGCGAACAAGAGAATATGGAGGAAATGGTATCGGGCTTTCTATCGTCAAGGCAATTATGGAATCTCTGCACCAGGCGTATGGTGAGAAAAATTATGATAATGGAGTGGAATTCTGGTTTGAGCTGGATGTAAAGTAATTGAAAACTCTTGCCCCTATAGAGAAAAACGTCTATAATAATCACATGATGCAAGTTACAAATGAAGACAGCGAGGGCAGACAAATGATAGCGATTATTGATTATGATGCAGGAAATATCAAGAGTGTAGAGAAGGCATTGATTTTGTTGGGAGAAGAGCCGGTGATCACCCGTGACAGAGAGACGATTCTGAAGGCGGATAAAGTAATTCTTCCGGGAGTGGGAGCATTTGGTGATGCCATGCACAATCTTAGAAAATATGGGTTGGACAAGGTGATACATGAAGTTGTAAAGAGACAGATACCACTGCTTGGAATCTGCCTGGGACTCCAGCTTTTATTTGAACGCAGCGATGAAACGCCCGGTGTGGAAGGACTTGGCGTGCTGAAGGGAGAGATTCTTCGTATTCCGGAACAGGAAGGACTGAAGATTCCTCATATGGGATGGAATTCTCTGAAACTTCAGAATAATGGACGATTATTTCAAGGTCTGGAAGAAGATCCTTATGTATATTTTGTACACTCTTATTATCTGAAAGCAGAGGATGAAAGCATCGTAAAAGCGACAACGGAATACAGCACGCTGATTCATGCATCTGTAGAGCAGGGGAATGTATTCGCCTGCCAGTTCCACCCGGAAAAAAGCAGTGATACGGGACTTCGAATTCTGGAAAATTTTGTGGCATTATAGGAGGACAGCAGTATGTTTACGAAAAGAATCATTCCATGCCTGGATGTAAATAATGGTCGGGTGGTAAAGGGCGTTAATTTTGTAGATTTAAAAGATGCAGGAGATCCGGTAGAGATTGCAAAAGCTTATGATAAAGCCGGAGCAGACGAACTGGTATTTCTGGATATCACCGCATCTTCGGATGCCAGAAACACCGTGGTTGATATGGTGCGTAAAGTGGCTGAAAATGTGTTTATTCCTTTTACGGTAGGCGGCGGAATCCGTACGGTGGATGATTTCAGAGCGCTTCTCAGGGAAGGAGCGGACAAGATCTCTGTAAATTCCGCAGCGATCATGAGACCGGAACTGATCAGCGAAGCGGCAGAGAAGTTCGGAAGCCAGTGTGTGGTAGTTGCAATTGATGCAAAGCGCCGTGAGGATGGCGGATGGAATATTTACAAAAACGGCGGACGTATCGATATGGGAATCGATGCGGTTGAGTGGGCCATGAAAGCGGAAAAACTGGGAGCAGGAGAGATTCTCCTGACCAGTATGGACTGCGATGGTACCAAGGCGGGATATGATCTGGAGATTACACGGACAATCGCGGAAAATGTCTCCATACCGGTAATTGCTTCGGGAGGAGCAGGGACACTGGAACATTTCTATGACGCGTTAAGTGAAAAGGGTAAAGCGGATGCAGCTTTGGCAGCATCACTTTTCCATTACAAAGAACTGGAGATCCGTGAGGTGAAGGAATACCTGAGAGAGAGAGGTATTTCGGTACGCTTATAGAGAAAAAGAGGGATAATAGAAAATGGCTGCGCTGAATAATGACTGGCTGGATGCTCTGAAAGGGGAGTTCAGAAAACCATATTATAAGAAATTGTTTGAAACGGTGAATCAGGAATACCGGACTCATCGTATCTATCCTCCGGCAGATGATATTTTCAATGCATTTCATCTGACACCACTTAAGGATGTGAAGGTTGTGATACTGGGACAGGATCCGTATCATGGAGACGGGCAGGCACACGGACTTTGCTTTTCGGTAAAACCGGATGTGGAGATTCCGCCTTCACTGGTGAATATTTATCAGGAACTGCATGATGATCTGGGATGTCGGATCCCCAGCCACGGGAATCTGACCAAATGGGCGAAGCAGGGAGTTTTGCTTCTGAACACAGTTCTGACGGTGCGGGCGCATCAGGCGAACTCTCACCGTGGAATCGGATGGGAAGAATTTACGGATGCGGCGATTCAGGTATTAAACAACCAGGACAGACCGATTGTGTTTATTTTATGGGGAAGACCGGCACAGCTTAAGAAGAGGATGCTGAACAATCCAAAGCATTTGATTCTGGAAGCACCGCATCCAAGTCCATTATCTGCCTACAGGGGATTTTTCGGAAGTAAGCCGTTCAGTCAGACGAATCAGTTTCTGGAAGCAAACGGCCTTATGCCGATTGACTGGCAGATCGATGAACTGTAGTGGATAGAAACAGATAAAGCAATTTTTTGTCTGTACGAAGGGAAGGGGATTGTATGAAAAAAACGGAAGTGGAATGCTGTGACATTTTTCAGATACATGAAGAACTGGTGAAGAAGGCCGAGGAAAATATCCTCGATGAGGATAGGCTGAAGGAGCTTGCGGATTTTTTCAAAGTATTTGCAGACACGACCCGGCTCAGAATTCTGAGCGTTTTGTTTCAATCGGAAATGTGTGTATGCGATCTGGCGGAAGTGCTGGGAATGACGCAGTCGGCTATTTCCCATCAGCTCAGGATCCTGAAGCAGATGAAGCTGGTCAAGAACCGCAGGGAAGGAAAGACAGTGTTCTATTCTTTGGCGGATGGACATATCCAGACGATTATGAATCAGGGGATGGAACATATCATGGAATAGAGAATGCTGTCGATGTATGGATAAAGGGGTTTGAGGGTTATGACCAAAGAGATAAAAAGACAGTGGATCGTATTTGGAGCGGGTCTACTTGCATTTTGGGGAAATATCGTGCTCCGGGAGAAGGAAATGATCGTGGGGAATATGGTATTCCCCTTCTTTCTTATATCCTACATTTTGCTGGGATATACAGTGTTCCGGCACGTTATAAGAAACATAGAAAAAAAGCAGTACTTTAATGAGAATATTCTGATCGTGATGGCATCTGCGGGAGCAGTCGGAATTGGAAGATATACGGAAGGCAATCTGATCATGATGCTGTTTGCATTTGCCGGAATCATGGAAGATATGCTTATGAAGCATTCTAGAAATGTAATCAATAAGCTGATGGATATGCAGCCTACTGTGGCGGTGAAAAAAGTACGTGGAAAAGAATACAAGGTGGCACCGGAGCTTTTGAAAATTCGAGATACGGTGATGGTAAAACCCGGAGAACGTATCCCTGTGGACGGGGTCGTGACAACCGGAGAAACGACGGTGGATTCGCGGATGCTGACGGGGGAGATGATTCCGCAGACAGCCCGGGAAGGGGACAGAGTATACGGGGGAAGCATTAATCTTACCGGTGTGATCGAAATCAGAGTGATCCGGACTTATCAGGAGTCGACCTTATCACGGATCCGTCAGATGGTGGATGACGCAGGCGGGGAAGATACAGAAAATACGACAATGACGGGGCGGTTTATGTGGAAATATATTCCGGCTGTTATAATGCTTGCCGTTGCGGTTGCAGTTGTTCCTCCCCTTACGTTTTCATGGGGGCAGTGGCATGAATGGATCTACCGTGCCTTTTTGTTCCTGATTGCCGCATGTCCGTGCGGCCTTCTGATCTCAGAGCCCATTGCTTTTCTGGGAGGAATTTCGGCGGCGGCGAAGCACGGTGTGATCATTAAGGGCGGAAGGTTTTTGGAATATCTCACGGAAGCGGATGTGTTTATTTTTGACAAGACCGGTACGCTTACTGAAGGCGTGTTTGAAGTGACGGAAGTGCATCCAACGGAGATCACAACAGACGAGCTTCTGAAATATGCAGCTTATGCGGAAAGTTATTCCAATCATCCGATTGCCAAATCCCTCCAAAGAGCCTATGGGCATCCGATTGATAAAAAGCAGGTGCAATGGATCAAGGAGACGGCGGGACTCGGGGTCAGTGCAACCGTAGAAGGAAAAAGAGTACATATCGGGAATCGTAGGATGGCGAAAAAGCATGGTGCTGAATATGAGCAGGTAGAAAGTGGAGGAACTGTTTTACATGTAGTTGTGGATGATAGATATGCCGGATATATTGTGGCGGAAGATACAATCAAAGAAGAAGCATATGATCTGATCGAGTGGCTTCAGAAGAAGGTTCATGTATTGACTGTAATGCTGACGGGTGATCGGCGGTCGGCGGCGCTTCATGTCGCTCGGAAATTGAATATTGATTATGCCTATGCGGGACTTCTTCCGAAGGATAAGCTGGAACAGTTGGAGCATTTTCAGGGATTGAAAGAAGAAAACGAGAAAGTGGTTTTTGTTGGCGACGGAATGAACGATGCGATTGTGCTGAAAAAAGCAGATGTCGGTGTGGCAATGGGAGCACTCGGATGTGATGCCGCGATTGAGGCTGCGGATATCGTACTTCTTGAGGATGACCTCTCCAGACTGGCCGGCGTGATCGGCCTTTCAAGAGAAACCTGCCGTGTTGTAAAGGGGAATATCAGACTGGCAATGTTTGTGAAGATTGTGGCGCTGATACTTGCAGGACTTAAGCTTGCTACACTTAGAACAATTTTGATTGTGGATTTGGCAGTTATGTTTGTGGGACTTTTGAATGCACTTTTAATTTCAAAATATCCGATGGAATAATCTTAATATAGAAGGGTAGATTAGAATGAGAAACAGTATGAAGAAATGGAACAAAAGCAAATATAGTTTGGTGATGCTGCTTCTGGCTGTGATGTTGGCAACTTCTGGCTGTACTTCCATTGTAAAAGAAGGGACAGAGCTGCTTGAAGAAGGAAATTATACAGAGGCAGCGGAAAAATTCCAGGAGTCAGTTGATAAAGGAAAAGACCTGGGAGAAGCATGGAGGGGGCTGGGAATCTGCTACTGGGAAGAAGAAGATTACGAAAAGGCAGAAAAGGCGTTTGGAAATGCACTTCAAAACGGTTCGGAGGAAACAGCAACCATTTATAATATGTTGGGAATCTGTGCATTGATGACGGATAAACCGGAAAAGGCAGTCTATTATTTTGAAAATGGGCAGGAGTTTCCGGATGCGGGTCAGGAGCTTTTGAAAGAAATGTCATTTAATCTGATTGCGGCTTATGAGCAGGTGGGGGATTATCAGAAAGCAAAAGAAAAGCTGGAAGTTTATCTCAGTCTGTATCCGGATGATGAACGTGCGCTGAAAGAAAAAGAGTTTTTGAATACGCAGGTCCCAAGTAGAGAGGAATAGAATGTATGGCAATCTATGAGATAAAAGATGAAAAAGAAAAGCTCATTCTGGTGGGAGTCGCAAGCAGTGCGAACGATGATACCGAACAGTCATTGGATGAGCTTTGCGATCTGGTCGATACGGCAGGAGGTGTGGTCGTCGGCAGGGTCATTCAGAGGCGGGAGATGATTCATCCCGCCACTTATGTTGGTAAGGGGAAAATTGAGGAAATCAAAGAACTTTTGTGGGAAACAGATGCGGACGGCATTGTTTGTGATGATGAATTGTCCCCTGCACAGACAGCGAATCTGACAGAACTTTTGGATACAAAGGTAATGGATCGGACACTCATCATCCTGGATATCTTTGCCGGGAGAGCATCGACCAGTGAAGGGAAGATCCAGGTGGAGCTGGCTCAGCTCCGTTACAGGCAGACTCAGCTTACCGGCGCCGGCAAGGCATTGTCCCGTTTGGGAGGAGGAATTGGCACAAGAGGACCGGGAGAAAAGAAATTGGAGATGGATCGAAGGCTGATTAAGAACCGGATTGCCCTTCTCAACAGAGAACTTAAGGATGTCAAAAGACATAGAGATCTTACCAGAGAACAGCGCAGCAGAAATCATATGCAGGTGGCTGCCATCGTAGGATATACGAATGCGGGAAAATCCACATTGCTTAATACGCTGACGGATGCAAAGGTATTGGAAGAGGATCAGCTTTTTGCAACGCTGGATCCTACAACAAGAAATTTGAAGCTGCCGAGCGGCCAGGAGATGTTGGTGACGGATACGGTCGGATTTATCAGGAAGCTTCCGCATCACCTGATTGAAGCGTTCCGGAGTACTCTGGAAGAGGCAAAGTATGCGGATCTGATTCTCCATGTGGTAGATTCCTCCAACCCGCAGATGGACGAGCAGATGTATGTGGTATATGAGACACTGCGTAAGTTGGAAGTCATGAATAAACCTGTCATTACAGTATTTAATAAGATGGATCGACGTGGGGAGAACGCATTGCTGCGCGATTTTCAGGCAGACAGAACCGTGCAGATTTCGGCAAAGACCGGAGAAGGGATTCCAGAGCTTCTCTGTGCGATTGAACAGCAGCTGCGGGAACAGAAAATTCTAATAGAAAGAATGTATCCTTATCAGGAAAGCTCCCGCGTACAGATGATTAGAAAATATGGAGAGCTTCTGGAAGAACACTATACGGAAGAAGGAATTTATATCCGGGCTTACGTCCCGAAGGAGATCTATGGAAGGAGTTTGTGATCATGTCTCTTCAGTTTATTTTTGGAAATTCCGGATCCGGAAAATCTCATTATTTGTATGAATATATTATCCGGGAATCAATACGGTTCCCGGATAAAAATTATATTGTACTGGTTCCGGAACAGTTTACGATGCAGACACAAAAGGAGCTGGTCATGCGTCATCCAAGACATGGGATTATGAATATTGATGTGCTTAGTTTTGCTCGTCTTGCATTTCGCGTGATGGAAGAAACAGGGGAAAGTGGGCGTAAAGTACTGGATGACGAAGGAAAGAATCTGATTCTGAGAAAGATAGCCGGAAAGCTGGAACCGTCATTAAAAGTTATCAAAGCTAACCTGAAAAAACCGGGTTATACCAGTGAGGTAAAATCGGTTATTTCAGAACTGACACAATATAATATCCAGCCGGAAGGAATGGGGCCTTTATTCGATGCGGCAGGTGACAATATGAGCCTTTTGCTGAAACTAAAGGATATTCAAACGGTTTATTCGGCATTTGAACAGTATCTGGCTGATCAATATATTACGAAGGAAGAAATTCTGGATGTGCTCAGCCGGGTGATGGGAAAATCCCGGATATTGAAAGACAGCGTGATCGCCCTGGACGGATTTACCGGATTTACACCGGTACAGAATAAGGTCCTGAGTGAAATGCTGACATATTGCAGCAAAGTTTGCGTGACGGTTACTATGGATGAGCGTGAGAATCCTTATGTGTTAAAGGACAAGTATCAGCTTTTCTCATTAAGTAAGCAGATGGTGAAATCACTCATAGAACTGGCACAGGAAAAAGAGGTTTTGGTGGAAGAGTCGGTCTGTCTTTATAGCAGGCCGGTTTATCGTTTCCGCTGTAATCCTGCGCTTGCACATCTGGAATCAGAAGTGTTTCGGCATGCTCAAGAGAAGTATCAGAAAAAAACGGATCGTGTCCGCTTGTATCTGGCGCATAATCCGGCAGATGAAGTTATGTGTGCGGCTCAGAGGATTCGCTTTCTTGTGCGGAAGAAGGGCTATCGGTATAGAGATATTGCCGTGATTGCCAGTGATATGAATGTTTATGCTGACGAAATCGAAAAGAACTTTGCAAGATATCATATTCCGGTATTCCTGGATTATAAGAGAAATGTACTTCTGAATTCTTTCGTGGAATATGTGCGGAGTCTTCTTGGAATTGCAGAACAGAATTTTTCCTACGAGAGTGTATTTAGGTTTTTGAGAACCGGACTTGCAGGATTTACATCAGGTGAAGTGGATCTGATGGAAAACTATGTCCTTGCACTTGGAATCCGTGGGTATAAGAAATGGCAGGAAAAATGGATCAGACGCAGTGCGCAGACGACAGAAGAAGACCTGGAGACACTGAATCATTTGCGGGTGCGTCTGGTGGAAAAGATGGACGGACTGATGTTTGTGCTGAAGCAGCGTAAAAAAACGGTGAAGGATGTGACGACCGCACTCTATGAATTTCTGGTACAGGAGGAAATGCAGCAGAAGATAAAGGTTCAGGAGAACCAGTTTGCGGAGGCGGGGGAGCTGGCACTGGCAAAGGAATATTCGCAGATTTACCGGGCTGTCATGGAGCTCTTTGATAAGTTTGTTGGACTTCTTGGAGATGAATATATTTCACTCAAGGAATATTCAGAACTTCTGGATGCCGGGCTCGAGGAGGCGAGAGTGGGAGTGATTCCTCCAAGTCTGGACGAAGTAATGGCGGGTGATGTTGAGAGAACGCGTTTGAAGAATATCAAGGCTCTGATTTTCCTGGGAGCGAATGATAATCTGGTGCCGGGGATTATGCCTACGAAGGGACTGATCACCGAGCATGACAGGGAGCGGTTCGAGAATGCCGGAATCACTCTGACACCGGGAACGAAAGAAAAAACCTGTATTCAGAAGTTTTATCTTTATCTTCATATGACGAAACCTACGGAAGAACTGACTGTCAGTTTCAGCAAAGTTTCGGCAGAAGGAAAAAGTCTGCGTCCTTCTTATCTGATCGGGGAGCTTAAGAAGATTTTTCCGGAAGTACCGATTTATGATATGGATCAGTATGGACCGGAAGTGCTGGAACTGGTGCCGGAGCTAGGAATCGATTATCTGATTGAAGGATTGAGAAAGCCCCAGCGGCAAAAAGATGGAATATGGCAGGAGCTATATCGCTGGTATTTGAAAGATGAGAGATGGAAAAAGGATGTGGAAAGGCTGGTAAATGCGAGCAGGTATCGGAAACGGGAAGATTCACTGGCGAAAGAGACGGCTGAAAAGCTCTATGGGCCCTGGGATCCGAGTGTATCCAGAATGGAGAAATTCGTTGCTTGTGCCTGTGCACATTTTATAGCTTACGGGCTCCGGCTTAAGGAGAGAGAGGAATACCGCTTTGCAGCGCTGGATTTCGGAAATATATTTCATTCAGCAATGGAGAAGTATGCTCTTAAACTGGAGAAAGAACAGGAAGGGTGGACGGAAATATCTGAAGCGGATAGTCGAAAACTGATCGAGGAAAGCGTGGACGAGAGTATTGTGGATTACAGTAATACGGTCCTTTATAGTTCTGCGCGTAATGCTTATATGATTCCACGTATCAAACGGATGATGCGCCGGACGGTGTGGGCGATGACCAGACAATTGGAAAAGGGACAGTTTCGGCCGGAAGGGTATGAGGTGCGATTTGGCAGCGGAAAAATAGACCGGATCGACACCTGTGAGACGGAGGATTCTGTTTACGTGAAAATTCTCGACTACAAGACCGGAACAAAAACTTTTGATATGGCAGCGTTTTACCATGGACTCCAACTGCAGCTTGTTGTATATATGGAGGAAGCATTGAAGCTGGAAGAGAGAAAACATCCGGGAAAAAGGGTTGTACCTGCAGGAATCTTCTATTATCGGCTTAAAGATCCGGTGGTGGAGAAGCAGATCGATCAGGAGAAACTGGAAGAGGCAATTATGAAAGAATTGCGTCTGGATGGACTGGTCAATGCAGATGAGGCAGTGATTCAGAAGCTGGATCAGGATTTTACGGCGGGATCCAGCGTGATTCCAGTATCGCGAACGAAGAATGGATTGTCCAAAACATCCAAGACCGTGAATGATGAAGAATTCAGAGAGATACTGGATTATGCGGCAAAGAAACGGAATGATCTGCGGGAAAAGATGTTGAGTGGAAATGCAGAAGCGGCGCCTTACGAGATGGGAAAACAGACAGGGTGCGATTATTGCATATATAGGGAGATCTGCGGATTTGATGACCAGATTCAGGGATATGAGTATCGGAATCTTCCTGTATATACCAGAGAAGAAGTGTTGCATAAAATATCCGGAAAGGGGGAACGATAGATGGGCGTGACGTGGACGAAGGAGCAACAGCAGGTTATTGACTTGAGAAACCGGAATATCCTGGTTTCGGCGGCGGCCGGTTCCGGAAAAACAGCGGTTCTGGTAGAACGTATCATTAGCCGTCTGACGAAAGAGACTCCTCCGCTTGATATTGACCGGATGCTGATCGTGACTTACACTGATGCTGCGGCAGCGGAAATGAAAGAACGTATTGCGGCGGCAATCGGAAAAGCAGTGGAAGAAAATCCACAGGATGAACATTTAAAGCATCAGCTTGATCTGATACATACTGCCAGGATCACAACGATCCACAGTTTTTGTATGTCTGTGATCCGAGAGTATTTTCATGTGATCGATCTGGACCCGGGATTCAGGGTGGCGGAAGACGGAGAATTGCGCCTTTTGAGGCAGGATGTCTTAAAAGAAATGCTGGAAGCACATTTTGCCGAAGAAGATGAATTGTTTCTCCAATTTGTAGAGACATTTGCAACTGGACGGGAAGACACGAAACTGGAAGAGATTATTGAACAGTTGTATCATTTTTCGGGGAGTTATCCGGACCCGGATGCCTGGCTGGATCAGTGTGTGGCGGCCTATCAGTCAGGGATGGAAGAAGACTCGGAATTTATGAAAAGGGGATTTGCCTATATTCAAAACTGTCTGGGAGACATTCGCGCGTATATGGAAAAGGCGAGAATGCTTTGTAATGAGCCTTCCGGCCCGTATATGTATGAAAAAACGATCGATGAGGATGAACAGATACTGAAACCTCTTTTTGCGGCGGACACTTATGAGAAGATGTGGCGAGTGTTCCCGGAGAAAGGAAGTTGGGCACGTCTTGCACCGAATCGTGACAAAGAAGTGGATCCGGAGCTTACCGGTCAGGTTAAAGAGCTGAGAGAGACGTGGAAGAAACTGATCGAGAATCTGCGAGAAGGCTATTTTTTCCAGAGCCCGGAGGGGATGAAAGAGGACCTCGCGATGTGTTTACCTGTTGTGACTGTACTTGTGAATCTGGTGAAAGAATTTGAAAGGGCATTTGCGGAAAAGAAGGCGGAAAAGAATCTGATTGATTTTCGGGATATGGAGCAGTTTGCACTCAAAATTCTGACCAGAAAGGAAAATGGGTATCTGGTTCCTTCGGAGACTGCCCTGGAATATCAGGAACAGTTTGAGGAAGTTATGATCGATGAATATCAAGACAGTAACTTTCTTCAGGAAGCGATACTGACCAGTGTTTCCAGAGTAAGCAAAGGAGAAAATAACCTTTTCATGGTGGGGGATGTAAAGCAGAGTATCTATCGATTCCGACTCTCCAGACCGGAACTTTTTATGGAAAAGTTTGAACACTACAGTACAGAGGACGGAGATTGCCGTCGAATTGATCTGCATAAGAACTTTCGAAGCAGAGCGGAGGTGCTGGAACCTGTCAATGGAATTTTTCGTCAGATTATGACGAAAAATCTGGGGAAAATTGAATATGACGATCACGCGGCCCTTTATGTAGGAGCGGACTACCCGGATTGTCCGGGCAATGAGGCGGAACTATTACTGATTGACACGCAGGAGGAAGAAGAAGGACAAATTGAAGGAACGCGACAGAAAAAATCTGTGCAGACAGCGCGGGAAATGGAAGCGAAGGCGGTGGCTGAACGGATTCATTTGTTGATGGACAGTCAGAAAATCTGGGATAAGGATGCCCAAACATTCCGTAAGGTGGAATACCGCGATATCGTAATTCTCTCGAGAAGTATCAGCGGATGGGCGGATGTATTTGCGCGAGTTTTAAGTCAGGAAGGTATTCCCGCGTATACAGAGTCGAAGGAAGGGTACTTTCAAACGCTGGAGATTGGGTGGATGCTGGATTACCTCCGCGTTCTGGATAATTTCAGGCAGGAGCTGCCTCTTGCGGCGGTCCTAAAATCTCCATTTGGCGGCCTAAGCAATGAAGAAATGGCGGAAATTCGTGTTATGTTTCCGGAACAGCCGTTTTATGACTCCGTACGGATGGTGGCAAATATAGAAGGAGAGACTGGTGCGAAACTTCGAAAAGTCTTGAAACAGATCGAGGATATGCGGAGTCGTATCCCATATACCTCGATTCATGATCTGCTCTGGCAGATCATGACGGAAACCGGATATAGGGGATATATATCTGCCATGCCGGGCGGAGAACAGAGGCTGGCGAACCTGGAGATGCTTCTTGTAAGGGCAAAGACGTTTGAGGCTACCAGTTATAAAGGATTATTTCATTTTGTCCGATACATTGAACAGCTTCAGAAATATGAAGTGGACTATGGCGAGGCGGGCATTTACGATGCACAGACGGATGCGGTGCGTATCATGAGTATTCATAAAAGCAAGGGTCTGGAATTTCCTGTCGTTATTGTTGTAGGCATGGGAAAGCGATTCAATACTCAGGATATCCGGGGAAGCGTTGTGATTCATCCCGATCTGGGAATCGGGATCGATGCGGTTGATTTGACGAGACGTACGAAGTCTCCGGCAATTTTGAAAAAAGTGATTCAGATGGAAACCGGACTGGAAAATCTGGGAGAGGAACTGAGAGTCCTTTATGTTGCGATGACAAGGGCAAAAGAAAAGCTGATTATGACAGGAGTCATTCCGGGAGCCCAAAAGAAACTGGAGATACTCGATACATTTTTGGAAGAAGGACAAGACACGCTGGAATTCACCAGACTGATCGGAGCAAAGACTTATCTGGACTGGGTAATTCCGGCAACCCTGAGACTGCATGAATCGGATTCTGTGCAGGTCCAGGTGATATCACCTTCAGATCTTACTGCTATGGAGGCGGAAAGGAGCCTGGAAGAACAACTGGATGCATCATTGATGCTGCAGGAAGTCACAAATGAAGGCAGCCCGTTTGCGAGCCACGATGAGGCGTTTGCAGCCAGAATTGCCGAACAGTTCACTCATCAGTATCCATATGAGGGTGAAGAACAGCTTAAAATGAAATTTACTGTTTCTGAATTGAAAAAACGTGCATATCTTTTGGGGGAAGAAGAAAACGGAGAGATGCTGGTGGAAGAGGAAGATGTGGTGCCGTTGATCCCTGAGTTTTTACAGGAAAAAGAGGAACTGACAGGGGCATCCCGGGGAAGTACCTATCATAAATTGCTGGAACTTCTGGATTTTACGAAGGAGTACGATGAAGAAGTGCTCCGAAAAGAAATCGATTATTTCCGGCAGCAGGGATTTCTGACGAATGAGATGGCCGCATGTATCCGGCCGGATGATATTTTGCATTTTCTGGATACTGATATGGGAAAAAGAATGAAAAAAGCGGCAGGATGCGGCAGACTTCATCGAGAGCAGCCTTTTGTATTCGGGATTGATGCCAAAGAACTTTATCCGGACACTGCTTCTGGGGAACTGGTGCTGATTCAGGGAATTATCGATGTGTATCTGGAAGAAGATGATGGACTTGTGGTGCTTGATTATAAGACGGATCAGGTGAAATTTGGAAGAGAACTGGTGGAAAAATATCAGGAGCAGCTTCGGCTTTATGCCAGGGCACTGGAACAAATGACATTAAAAAATGTAAAAGAAGAAGTGATTTATTCCTTTACGCTTGGTGAAGAAATTCTGCTGGTAGATCAGGAAGGTAGACTGGAAAAATGATTTGGAAAGAAATAGTGATATATCTGATCGTGATCAATATGCTGACATTCTGCGTGTATGGAATCGATAAGAGAAAGGCAATCAGAAAGCAATGGAGAGTTCCGGAAAGAACGCTACTTTTCCTTGCGGTGATCGGAGGATCAATCGGAGCGTTGGCTGGAATGCAGGTATTCCGACATAAAACGCGACATTTAAAATTTAAACTAGGAGTACCGGGGATTCTGGTTGTACAGGTGATCATTCTGTATTGCGTTATGAAATAAAAATCGAATTGGACGATGAAAAAAGCATTTTTACCGAAGAAAACAGGGTGAGAGTGCTTTTTTATTTTTGAAATAATAATGTATTGACAAACAATATTATACGGTATATAATATAAGTATAAAAATAATATAAGGGATCGAATAATATTGCAGATTCTAAAATAGAAAAAGGAGTGAGAGCATGGTATTTAACACCGGAGCGGCTCTTCTGGATGCCATTGTATTGGCAGTAGTTTCCAAAGAACAGCAGGGAACGTACGGATATAAGATAACCCAGGATGTAAGGAAAGCCCTGGAAGTATCGGAATCGACACTGTATCCGGTATTGAGGAGACTACAGAAGGATGAATGCCTGGAAGTATATGATATGCAGTTTGACGGAAGAAATCGACGCTATTATAAAGTGACGGATAAGGGAATGGCGCAGCTTCAGCTTTACCGGGCAGAGTGGAAGAAATACTCGCAGAAGATTACTGATATGTTCGAGGGAGGAGTGAACTTATGACACGCGTAGAATTTATGAATGAGCTGCGTGCATTGCTTTGGGACTTGTCCGTGGAGGAAAGAGAAGAGGCATTGCAGTATTATAATGATTATTTTGATGATGCAGGCGCAGAGAATGAAGCTGACATTATCAAAGAATTGGAAAGTCCGAGGAAGGTAGCCGAGACGATCAAAGCAGGTCTTGGCGGACAGAACGAATTTCATAGTGAATACAGGGAAACCGGATATACAGATACCCGATTTGAAAAGAATGATTCTCCGGCGAAAAGAGAAGGATACCGAAGCACGGGACGTAGAATGAGCGAAAGTGATTATAGGGAGAAAAAACCCTGGACGAGTAAGACACTGAAGATTATCCTTATCGTTTTAATCGTTCTGATCGGAGCACCGTTCGTGATACCGGCGGTGGTCGGAATCCTTGCGGCGATCCTTGGAATTCTGATTGCGATCGTGGCAGTGGTTGCAGCAGTCCTTGTATCTGGGGTTGCGGTTTCCGTTTCTGGAATCGGGATTGCAGCAGTGGGATTTACGCAGATCTTTCATTCGGCACCGGTGGCTTTGGCATTGATTGGCGCCGGACTGCTGGTACTTGCATTAGGCATTATGCTGACAGCATTGATTGGCTGGATCTGTGCAAAAATCGTCCCACCGGTATTCCGTTGGTTTGTAGAACTTTGCAGAAAACCATTTCTAAGAAAGAAGGGAGGGGCCTGCTAATGAAAAGAGGATGGAAAATATTCTGGATCGTTATTGCGACGATTGTAGTGATGGGATTGATATTCTGCGGAGCGGCTTTGGTGCTTGGATTCCGTATCCATGATTTACGGAAAGAATATCCGAATGGAATTGTGCTGTTTGGAGACGATGATATGGAATGGGATGATGATCCGCTGGAAAATGAATATCTGAATCCGGAAGCAGCGATGGAATATGATGATATCACAGAGCTTGAGATGATTCTTGGTGGTTGTGATGTGGAACTTGTTCAGGGAACAGATGAAAAGCTGCGAGTCGATACATCGAAACTTACTTTTGGAGACACGGGAGTCAGTATCAGAATGCAGACAAGCGGCAGTAAATTAAAAATTTATATGGAAAAAGGAAATCAGATCTGGGATGTTTGTAAAATCAAGAACAAGAATCATGGGTTTGGAATACTTTATATAGAAGTTCCGGCATCGGTAAGAATGGAAAACATCACATTGCATGCGGGTGCGGCAAATGTAATGGCAGATGGGCTTTATGCGAAAAAAATGGAATTGAAGATCGGAGCGGCGGACTGCGATATTCGAAACGCTGATGTAGATGATCTTGTGGCAGAAGTGGGCGCCGGAGATCTAGAACTGGAAGGAACATGTAACGGAGATGTTGATCTGAAATGCGGGGCTGGAGAAATGGATCTTGATCTTTGCGGAAATGAAAAGGACTTTAACTACTCTTTGAAATGCGGAGCTGGAGAAATTGAGATTGCCGATCAGGAATACGGTGGACTGGCAGTTGCCAGGGAGATTGACAATGGAAGCAGCAAAACGGTTGAGATCGTCTGTGGCGCCGGAGATGTATCAATAACATTTGTACGATAAACATTGGCCTGTAAGGGAAAAATTGTAAGGAAAGGAGAAAGAAAAATGGAACAAAAAAAATTATACAAGTCAAGAGAGAACAGAATGATCTGTGGAGTATGCGGAGGTATAGCGGAATATTTTAATATTGATCCGACGTTGATCCGGCTTGGAGGTGCACTTCTTGCATGTATGAGTTGCGGAACCGGACTTCTGGTATATTTTATAGCAGCAGTGATTATTCCGGAACAGCCGTAAAGAATCATAGAATCGCGGAATGGTTTTATGGCAGAAGACCTGTCAGAACGAGAGAAGCTTCTCGAAGGGTCTTCTGCCATTTTCGCGTCTCATCTGCATTTTATATAACGTTCCATGCAGGGGGAGCGTGCGACAAAAAGTGAGAATGGAGGTTTCGTCCGGATCCAGAAAACGAATTGCAAGACCGCAGCCACTGTGAAATTCTCCGGGCACTGGCATGATCGTAATCGCAAAATGTTCTTGGATTCGTTTCTCTGCATACATGACATCAGCATTGGTTTCGAAGGTCAGTATATAGTATTCCTGTTGTGACAGCATATGTGGGACCTCATTTCTTATCAGATATAATGTTATTATAAAGCATTTTTGTGTGAAAAGACAGAATAAATCTGATAAAGTAAGGAAATACTCCATGAAAAGGAGAGATCATGATGGCTGGTAAGAAGCAAAAAAAGATATGTCGTGAAGATATTGAACGGATGGAGCCAGAAGAAAAGATTAAATACGAAATTGCCGAAGAACTAGGACTTCTGGATAAAGTTCTGGAAGACGGATGGAGATCGCTGTCTGCGAAGGAGACCGGTAGAATCGGAGGATTGATGTCGAAAAAGAAAAAAGAAGGGGAGTAAGTTTACAATATTGTTAAGAAATATGAATAATTAGAAATAACTGTGAATATTTTGCGACTTTGGTTGAAAAAATGCAGTGGGTTTGATATAATCGCTTGACTGAAAACTTGAAAACAGGTGAGTTTTATGGATGGAAAAATGAACGTGTTAAATGTGCAGTTGGATGATTATACAGCAAAAGACGCGATGAAGGCAGTCACGGAATATATGCACACAGAACCTGTAAATACGGTTGAAATCTTGACAGTGGATATCCTTATGAAGGCTGCTCAGACAGAAGGCCTGAAAGAAGATATCGAGCAGCTTGATCTGGTGATTGCAGGAGATGAATCGATTCTGGAAGCGGCAGAAGTGACGGAAAAGAAAAAGCTTCAGGAAGCGCATAATCAGGTGTTTATGAAGCTGGTGTTCCATTATTTTCATAAAAATCGTTCGCGCGTTTTTTTACTGACAGATTTGCCGGAAGAGACACAGAAGCTTGAGCAATTTTTACAAAGTGAATATACGGGGATTCAGATTGCCGGAACGGCATGTGTGCCGGAAGATGAGAGTGCAGATGATCTGATTACAAATCAGATTAACGGTGCGGAGGTGGACTGTGTGTTGTCCAGCATGGTTTCTCCGAAACAGGAGGAGTTCATCCGGCGGTGTAAGAACCTGCTCAATACTCGGCTCTGGCTGGGAATCGGAACAGAGTCTGGAATTATGACACAGAAAGAAACATGGAGAGTGCGGTTCAGAGAATTCTTGATACGTAAGATCCTGAAACGTGAAGTGGAAAAGGACAAGAAAAAAGTTAGTAACAATTTCCAACTTGAAAAATAAATATTTATAAAAAAATAACTGAGGAAATGCATAAAAAAATGTGATTTCCTCTTTATTTTTTTGTTGATTTGTATTAAAGTATAGTATAAGTATATTTGCATTTCCATGTTTTCGGGGGAACGCTGTTGTGTAAAATGTATAATTGGAGGAGAAGAAAGTATGATATCAAATCAGATATTGCAAAACACAATTGAAGGTTTAAAAGCAATTACGAGAATAGATTTGGGAGTGATGGATACAGACGGCAAGACTCTTGCCACAACTTTTACAGAACCAGGTGACTATGGAAACGCAGTGCTTTCTTTTGTGGAATCTCCTGCGGAAAGTCAGGTAATACAAGGTTTCCAGTTTTTTAAGATTTATGATGAGCATCAGCTTGAATACATTTTGATTGCCAATGGTGGCAGTGAAGATGTCTATATGGTTGGGAAGATTGCTGCTTTCCAGATTCAGAACCTGCTGGTTGCATATAAGGAGCGGTTTGACAAGGATAATTTTATTAAAAATCTGTTGTTAGATAACCTTCTTCTGGTCGATATTTATAACCGCGCCAAAAAATTACATATTGACACTGAGGTGAAACGTGTTATCTTTATAGTTGAGACTTCTCACGAAAGAGATATCAGTGCGCTCGACAGTCTTCGTTCTGTTCTGGGTGGAAAGAGCCGGGATTTTATCACAGCTGTAGATGAAAAAAACATTATCGTTGTCAAAGAATTGGGAGCAAATGACGGTTATCCGGAAATGGACAAGACAGCGCATGAGATTCTGGATCTTCTCAAGTCAGAAGGGGAAGAGAATGTCCGCATAGCGTATGGGACGATCGTGAATGACATCAAAGAAGTTTCAAAATCTTATAAAGAAGCCAAGCTGGCTTTGGATGTGGGAAAGATTTTCTTCGATGAGAAGGAAGTGATTGCTTACAGTGCTCTGGGAATCGGACGACTGATCTATCAGCTGCCAATTCCGCTCTGCAAGATGTTTATCCGTGAAATTTTTGAGGGGAAATCTCCGGATGAGTTTGATGAGGAAACTCTTACGACAATCAACAAGTTTTTTGAGAACAGCCTGAACGTTTCCGAGACATCCAGACAATTGTATATTCACAGAAATACTCTGGTATACCGCCTGGATAAACTTCAGAAGAGTACAGGACTGGATCTTCGTGTGTTCGAGGATGCAATCACATTTAAGATCGCACTTATGGTTGTCAAATACATGAAGTATATGGAGACACTGGAGTATTAATAATTAGGAGGAGCATATGATAGAACTGAAAGAAGTTACGAAAGAATACTCGAAGGGTATTGCCGCGCTGAATGGGATCAATCTGACGATCGAACAGGGCGAATTCGTATTCATTGTAGGTGACAGCGGATCCGGAAAATCCACTCTGATTCGTCTTCTGATGAAGGAGATTGATCCGACGTCAGGAACGATTATTGTAAACGGGCAGAATCTGAACCGAATGAAGCATCGTCAGATTCCGCAGTACCGAAGAGGAATCGGAGTTGTGTTCCAGGATTTCCGACTGTTGAAAGACCGTAATATTTACGAAAATATTGCGTTTGCGCAGAGAGTTACAGAGAAATCAAGCAGGGTCATCAAAAAGAAGGTACCTGCAGCGCTTTCACTGGTAGGACTTGCACAGAAATATAAAGCATATCCGAAGGAATTGTCCGGAGGAGAACAGCAAAGAGTTGCGATAGCACGAGCTGTTGTGAATGAACCTGCGATTTTGTTGGCCGATGAACCGACAGGTAACCTTGATCCGACGAACTCATGGGAAATCATGAAGTTGTTGGAAGAGGCGAACGAAAGAGGAACTACAGTACTGGTAGTTACTCATAACCAGGAAATTGTGAACGAGATGAAAAAGCGCGTTATTACAATGAAAAAGGGGGTCATTGTCAGCGACGAACGAAAAGGTGGGTATAGAAATGAGAATTAGTACAATTGGATATTCGGTGAAGCAGGGAGTCAAAAATATCGGAAGAAATAAGATGTTCTCTCTGGCATCTATTGCTACCATGTCGGCTTGTATTTTTGTGTTCGGCCTCTTTTTTGCAATCGTAATGAACTTTCAGTATATCGTACACAAAGCAGAAGAAGGTGTGGCAATCACAATTTTCTTTGAAGAAGATGCGACGGAAGAACAGATTGCTGATATTAAAACGGAGCTATTGGCCAGAGATGATGTCAGCAAAGTAAATTATATATCAGCCGATGATGCATGGGAATCTTTTAAAGACGACTATTTCGGTGAAGATGCACAGGAGGCGGCAGAGGGATTCAAGAATGATAACCCGCTTGCAACTTCAGACAGTTATGAAGTTTTTATGGATGATGTGGCTTCACAGAAAGAAGTGGTTGAATTCGCAAAATCACTTCCGGGTGTGCGGAAAGTCAACAAATCGGATCTGGTTGCAAATACTTTGAACAGCATTAACCGTCTGATCTATTGGGTATCTGCAGCGATCATTGCCATTTTGCTTGCAGTGTCTGTATTCCTGATCAGCAATACGGTTACAATGGGTATCACCGTGCGGCGAGAAGAAATCGCAATTATGAAATATATCGGTGCGAAAGACAGTTTTGTACGTGCACCATTTATTTTTGAAGGTGTACTGATCGGACTGGTAGGAGCGGCAATCCCACTGGCAATGTTGTATTTCCTGTATGATAAGGCGATTAATTACGTCCTTATGAAGTTTGAACTACTCAAGAATATACTGGATTTTCTTCCGGTTGCACAAGTATATAAGACACTTTTGCCCGTGGGACTGGCGTTAGGAATCGGAATTGGTTTCATGGGAAGTTTCTTTACAATCAGGAAACATTTACATGTGTAATCGTGTATAGAGGATTAAGGGGACGAATATGATAAAGAAGAAAAGGTTACTAAGCTTACTTCTGGCCGGAGTTCTGTGCCTGGGAATGGTACAGCCTGTGCGGGCTGATGAGGTCGCAGATGCGAAGAAAAAGCAGGAAGCTCTTGAAGAAGAGAAGAAGAAAGCGGAACAGGAACAGGCTGAGCTGTCGCAAGAGCTTGATTCTATTATGGAAAAAATGCAGAAGACGCAGCAGGATCTATCTGATAAAGAACAGGAAATCAATGTTGCGGAGACGGATCTGGTTGAGGCGAAAGCAAAAGAGAATGATCAGTATGAGAGTATGAAGCTTCGCATCAAATATATGTATGAGAACAATAATACAGAGCTGATCGAGATCCTCGTCACCTCAAAGAGTATGTCGGAGCTTCTGAATAAGATTGAGTATATTCAGCAGGTGACGGAATATGACAGAAATATGCTGAAGGAGTTCCAGAAAATCCGGGAAGATATTGAGAAGAAAGAAGAAGCGCTGAAAGAGGAGTATGCGCAGCTTGAAACGCTCAGAGATCAGCTTCAGAACGAACAGACAGAGATGCAGGCGCTTCTGGATGAAAAGAATATTCAGATTGACAACTTATCTTCTGAAATCAGTGCAAACGCAGATGAATTGAAGAAACTGATCGCTGAAGCGAAAGCAGCGGAAGAAAGAAGAAAGCAGCAGAATCAAAGCAATGTATATCAGCCGAATAACGGTAACAGTCAGATTGTGATTACCGGCAATGGGAAGCTTTCTCATCCGGTTCCCGGAGCTTATATTACCAGTGGGTTTGGTTACAGAGTGGCGCCGACTGCAGGTGCGACGAGCAGACACGATGGTATCGATTATGGTGCAAGCACCGGTACACCAATCTATGCAGCGGACAGTGGTACGGTTATTACTGCTCAGTATAACAGTGCACGAGGTTATTATGTTGTAATCAATCATGGTAATGGGATGCAGACATGGTATCAGCACTGCAGCGCTTTGTATGTGAGTGTGGGAGATAAGGTGTCCCGTGGACAGAATATCGCAGCTGTGGGAGCGACCGGTATTGTTACAGGGCCGCATCTTCATTTTGAAGTACATGTAAACGGTACCCCGGTAGATCCGCTGCTATACTTGTAAACAAATACATAGACAAGTGGAAATAGGAAGAATATGGAAGAAAATTCAAATAAAAAAGAATTTTGGAAGGGCACACTTTGTGGTGCCCTTGCTGTGTTATTAGTGGTCATGATCGGAATGACTGCAAAGAATTATCTGCCGGTAAGCAAGGCGGAGCAGAATGTGGCAAACGGAAAAAGTAAGATCAAATTACTGGATCAACTCATTGAAGAAAAATTCCTCTACTCAGATGAAGTGAATCAGGAAACCCTGGAAGAGGGGGCGTATGCCGGATATATCGAAGCATTGGGAGATCCTTATACGATTTACCGCGATGCGGAGGAGACGGAAAAATATTATAGCGATGTTGATGGAGAATTCTATGGTATTGGCGTTCTTTTCAGCCAAAATACGGAAACAAAGCTCATAACAGCAGTGCATGTATACGAGGACACGCCGGCCGGCAAAGCGGGTGTCCGGGTCGGTGATATTTTGTATGAGGTTGACGGAGTGGATGTAACGGATATGAATCTGGATGAAGTGGTTTCTCTTGTGAGAGGAGAAGAAAACACGGTGGTGAACATTGTTGTGCTCCGGGGTGAGAAGAAAGAAAAAGTGGAAATGGACATCACAAGAGAAAAAATCCAGTCGCAGACAGTGCAGTACGAGATGAAGGAAGAGAAAATCGGATATATCCGGATCACCGAATTTAATAAAGTGACGTATGAACAGTTTCAGACGGCATTTGACGAACTGGAAGGGCAGAATATGAAGGGACTCATTGTGGATGTCCGTAACAATCCGGGTGGGCTTCTGGATGTTGTATGTGAGATACTGGATCAGCTTTTGCCGGAAGGAAAGATTGTATATACCAAAGACAAAGAGGAAAATGAGAAAACGCAGTATTCGGATGAAGAACATCAGTTTACAAAGCCACTTTGTGTTCTGGCTGATCAGAACAGTGCAAGTGCGTCGGAAATTTTTGCCGGTGCCATTCAGGATTATGGAATTGGTACAATCGTAGGGAAGAAGACTTTCGGAAAAGGGATCGTACAGAGCGTTTTCCCAATCAGTGACGGAAGCAGTGTTACAATGACAACGATGGAGTACTATACTCCAAATGGAAGAAACATACATAAAAAGGGAATTGAACCTGATATTGAAGTGGAGTATCAGTATGATGAAACGAATCCGGATGCTGATAATCAGCTTGAAGCGGCGCTGGAGGAGATTCGGAAAAAGCTTGATCAGTGATGTAGAATGAAGAAAATATGAAGGGAATGCCAAAATCGGCATTCCCTTTTAAGGTTGTCTATGATAGAATGTTTATGATAACGGGATGTGCAGAAAGGATTAGAAACTATGAAATTACTCATTAAAAATGGACATGTTGTGAATCCGGAAAACGATCTGAACGCCGTACAGGATGTTCTGATAGAGAACGACCGTATTATCAAAGTGGCTGATTCAGTTCGGGATGATGCGGATACAGTGCTTGATGCCAAAGGTATGTATGTCATGCCGGGATTTATTGATTTGCATGTACACCTGAGGGATCCGGGACTTACCTACAAGGAAACTCTGGAAACGGGAGGGATGGCAGCGGCAAGAGGCGGAGTAACGACGATCTGTGCAATGCCGAATACAAGACCGGTTACGGATACGAGTCAGATGATAGAGGAGCTGCATGAACGGGCGGCACATGAGAGCCCGGTTCACGTTATTCAGCTTGGTGCAATCACCAAAGGTCAGTTGGGTGAGGAACTTGCTGACATAAGAGGAATGGCAGAAGCAGGATGTCATGCCATCAGTGAAGACGGCAAGTCGGTTATGAATGCATCGCTATACCGGAAAGCCATGAAGATTGCAAAAGAAGAAGGAATATCCATCTTCGCACATTGTGAAGACATCACAATGGTAGAAGGTGGTGTGATGAATGCGGATGCGAAGGCGAAAGAACTGGGACTTCCGGGAATTACAAATTCAGTGGAGGATGTCATCGTGGCAAGAGATATACTTCTTGCAAAAGAAACTGGTGTGAGACTCCATTTGTGTCACTGCTCGACTCAAGACAGCGTGGAGATGATCCGACTAGCGAAGGCGGAAGGCCTTCCGGTAACCGGAGAGGTGTGCCCACACCATTTTACTTTGTGTACAGATGATATCCGGGAAGATGATGGAAATTATAAAATGAATCCTCCACTAAGGGCAAGAGAGGATGTAGAGGCGCTGAAAAGAGGTCTTGCAGATGGAACTATGGATGTGATTGCTACCGATCATGCGCCACATTCCGCAGAAGAAAAGAATCGCTCCATGGCAAAGGCGGCATTTGGAATTGTAGGACTTGAGACGAGTGCGGCACTTACCTATACAGAGCTGGTGGAACCGGGAATCCTTACTGTCATGCAGATGGCGGAAAAGATGAGCTATAATCCGGCAAAGATTCTCGGCTTAAATGACAAAGGTTCTGTATCTGAAGGAAAAATCGCGGATCTGGTTATCTTCGACCCCGAGAAGGAATATCGGATTGATGTAGAAAAATTTGCTTCGAAAGGGAAAAATACTCCTTTTAATGGATATCCGGTAAAAGGTGAGGTTGCCTGTACAATTGTAGATGGAAAGATTGTTTATCAAAGATAAATACATGAGAAATATGAGGAGAAGACTATTATGATTAACAAATTAGTAGAAAACATTAAAAAAACAGGAGCACCGATTGTGGTAGGGCTTGACCCTATGCTGAATTATGTGCCGGAACATGTACAGAAGAAAGCATTTGCAGAGTTTGGTGAGACGCTGGAAGGCGCTGGTGAGGCAATCTGGCAGTTTAACAAAGAAATCATTGATAAGACATATGATCTGATTCCTGCTGTGAAGCCACAGATCGCTATGTATGAGCAGTTTGGCATTCCGGGGCTTGAAGCATTCAAAAAGACCGTAGATTACTGCAAGTCGAAAGGACTTGTCGTAATCGGTGATATTAAGAGAGGCGACATTGGTTCTACATCTGCAGCATATGCAGTAGGGCATCTTGGTAAAGTGCAGGTGGGAAGCAAGACATATGTGCCGTTCGATGAAGATTTTGCAACGGTGAATCCCTATCTTGGATCAGATGGCGTAAAGCCTTTTATTGAGGTATGTAAAGAAGAGAAGAAAGGCCTTTTCATTCTGGTAAAAACATCAAACCCGTCCAGCGGAGAATTTCAGGATCGTCTGATAGACGGACGTCCGCTCTATGAACTGGTTGGAGAAAAAGTGGCTGAATGGGGTGCTGACCATATGGGAGACGAATACAGCTACATTGGAGCGGTTGTTGGAGCAACCTATCCGGAGATGGGAAAAGTCCTTCGTAAGATCATGCCGAAATCTTATATCCTGGTTCCGGGATACGGAGCACAGGGGGGAAAAGGAAAAGATCTGGTGCATTTCTTCAATGAGGATGGATTGGGTGCAATCGTAAACTCATCACGAGGAATTATCGCAGCTTACAAACAGGAGGCATACGCAAAATACGGAGCGGAGAATTTTGGTGATGCTGCCCGTGCTGCGGTAGAAGCCATGGCTTTAGACATTCGTGAGAGCATTGAGCAGCGGTAAAATGGAACCGGGGAGAGTGGAGACTTTACGAGGCTTTGCTGTAAAGGATCCAAGAGCAGGAAAAACAGCTGTGAGCGAAAAAATAGAGAAATCAGAATCAGGAGATAGCATAAAGATGGCAGACAGAAAAAAAGAAAGCGCAGTCATATCTTCACAGGAGCAGATTGCGGATGGCATTTTCAGTATGTGGCTTCAGACTGAAGCGGCGAAGACGGCATGCCCGGGGCAGTTCATTTCCATGTACACGAATGATGGAAGCAAGCTGCTGCCGAGACCGATCAGTATCTGTGAGATTGATCGGGAAAAAGGTGAGCTTCGCGTGGTTTACCGTGTAACAGGTGAAGATACGGGGACAAAACAGTTTTCAGAAATGAAAGCGGGCGATACGGTTCCTGTTATCGGACCGCTGGGCAATGGTTTCCCGCTGGACAGAGGAAAAGGGAAAACGGCATTTCTTATGGGAGGCGGAATCGGTGTGCCGCCGATTTTGGAATTGGCAAAGCAGTTAGATGCCGACAGACAGATCGTGGTCGGCTACCGAGATGAGCATACATTCCTTCGGGAAGAATTCGAACAGAACGGTAACGTATATATTTCGACAGAAGACGGAAGCGTGGGAACCAAAGGCAATGTCATGGATGCAATCCGGGAGAACGGACTTACCGCAGATATTATTTATGCGTGCGGACCGACTCCGATGTTGCGGGCAATCAAGGCTTTTGCGGAGGAACACGGAATCGAATGCTACATTTCCCTGGAAGAGAGAATGGCATGCGGAATTGGTGCATGTCTGGCCTGTGTCTGCAAGTCCAAAGAAAAGGATCATCACAGTAATGTAAATAACAAGCGAATCTGTAAAGATGGACCGGTGTTCTTATCTACGGAGGTGGAAATCTGATGAGTACAGAAATAAACATGAGTGTAAATATAGCTGGCGTAGAATGGAAGAATCCGGTAACAGTAGCATCGGGTACTTTTGGGTCCGGAGCTGAATTTGAAGAATTTGTGGATTTGAACCGACTGGGGGCAGTTACTACAAAAGGTGTGGCAAATATTCCATGGGCGGGGAATCCTACGCCGAGAGTGGCGGAGACCTGTGGAGGAATGATGAATGCCGTGGGACTTCAGAATCCCGGGATTGATTTGTTTTGTAAAAGAGACATTCCATTTTTGAAAAAATATGATACCAGAATTATTGTAAATGTCTGCGGAAAATCAACAGAGGATTATTGTGAAGTTGTAGAACGTCTTGCAGAGGAAGACGTGGATATGCTGGAAATCAATATTTCCTGTCCGAATGTGAAAGAAGGTGGAATCGCATTCGGACAGAACCCGAAAGCGGCTGAGAATATTACAAAAGAAGTGAAAAAATATGCAAAACAACCGGTAATCATGAAGTTGAGCCCAAATGTGACTGATATTTCTGAAATGGCAAAAGCGGTTGAAGCTGGAGGGGCGGATGCCATTTCTCTGATCAACACTCTGACAGGAATGAAGATCGACATTGACCGCAGACAATTTGTTTTGGCAAATAAAACCGGAGGAGTGTCTGGCCCGGCAATCCATCCGATTGCAGTACGAATGGTGTATCAGGCAGCAAATGCGGTACGGGTACCGGTCATCGGTATGGGAGGGATCGCAAGTGCAAAGGATGCCATTGAAATGATACTTGCCGGGGCAAGTGCTGTCTCGGTAGGAACTGCAAACTTCCACAATCCGGCAGTAACGATGGAAATCGTGGATGGAATTGAAGCATATATGAAGAAATATGGTTTTGCAAATGTGAAAGATATGGTAGGAATTGTGAAATAGAGACAGAACAGTGATCAATTTGGAGGATGAATGGATTATGGAACAGTATAAGAAAGAGTTTATTGAATTTATGGTGGAAAGCCAGGTCTTAAAATTTGGAGAATTTACATTGAAAAGCGGAAGAAAATCACCATTCTTCATGAATGCAGGTGCATATGTGACCGGATCCCAGCTGAAAAGGCTCGGAGAATACTATGCAAAAGCAATTCATAACAAATATGGAGATGATTTCGACGTGCTGTTCGGACCGGCGTACAAAGGAATTCCACTCAGTGTTGTAACAGCAGTTGCTTACAGTGAATTGTACGGAAAAGAAGTGCGTTATTGTTCAGACAGAAAAGAAGAAAAGGATCATGGTGCTGACAAAGGAAGTTTCCTTGGAAGTAAACTGAAGGATGGAGATCGTGTGATCATGATCGAGGATGTTACTACATCCGGAAAATCAATGGAAGAGACCGTTCCGAAGGTAAGGAACGCCGCTGAGGTCGAGATCGTTGGCCTGATTGTATCTCTGGACCGAATGGAAGTTGGAAAGGGCGGTGTAAAATGCGCGCTGGAAGAAGTAAAGGATCTGTATGGATTTGATACATCAGCAATTGTTACAATGGCAGAAGTCGTAGAATGTCTTTATAATAAAGAAGTGAATGGACAGGTTGTAATCGACGATACATTGAAAGCGGCAATCGATGCATACTATGAACAGTATGGTGCAAAATAAGGAGGAAATCCGATGACTGAGAAAGCATATAAAGTAATGGGATATACCGGAGCAGCGAGTCTTGCAGTGGGAATCGTAATGATTGTTGTCGGTGTTGTGACCGGAGTAGTCATGATCATCAGTGGGGCGAATCTGTTCAAGGCAAAAAGAGGTTTGACGTTTTAGGAAGGATGCTTTGAATTGAAAGCAAAAAAAAGGAAGCGATTTCGGATACTCGGAAAGATCTTATTTGTGTTATATATAGGATTTCTATTGTATTTTTTGATCTTTTCGGACTGGTATGGACGAACCGGAGAAATGAGAGAATATCATTATAATCTGGTTCTGTTTCAGGAAATCAATAGATTTTGGTATCACCGGGACCGGCTTGGTTGGATCGCATATGCGAATCTGTTTGGCAATGTACTGATTTTTGTACCGTTTGGATTTTTTATGCCGATGGCAAGCAGGTACCGAAGTCTCTTTCTGACGCTGTTCTATAGTTTTGGACTGAGCTTCCTTGTGGAAGCTTTTCAGTTTGTTTCCCGGGTGGGGAGCTTTGATGTGGATGATCTGCTGCTCAATACGATCGGCGGTGTGCTCGGATACATTATATTTGTAATTTGCAACACGATAAGGAGATGGCATGATGCGAATCGGGAGAGAAAAAGAGCAGGCGCGAGAAAGGGAAAGAGATAAAGAGAGAAAAAAAAGGGGAAACCGGAAATATGGACAGGCGAAACTCAGACATTCCAGGAAAGGCCTGTTGTCCTGTATGATAGCGGTTGTTGTTGCGGGGATTTTTGTCGCATTGATCCTGACCGCTTTTATACATAAAGGAAACTCGGTGGCGATGATCGGCAGCTTCGGGCTTTTTGATATGATTCTTGCAGGAGTGGGGCTGAGTATTGGAGTAAAAGGGTTTCGTGAGCGGGATAAGAATTATCTAAGCTGTAAAATAGGCATAGGAATCAATGGATTTATATTGTTCTGTCTTATCCTGGTGTTTGTAAGGGGGCTTATATAGTGGAAGAAAGATACTATCTGACATTGGAACGAATTATGAAAATTACCGAAGAAAATACGGTAAAAGAACCGTATCAATCTTATTTTCGACATGTGGCGGAATTCTTGCTAAGGATTCATGATATCAAAGACAGCAGACATACTTCAGCGAGAGCGAGTATGACGAAGGAACGTCTGGAAGAAGAGATGCAAATGCTTTACTATGATGTGCTGCCCCAGAATTATGAGACATCCTACGCAAATCCGGAATATGCCGTGAGAGAACTCGGAGAAGAACTCGGTGCTTTTTTAAGTGCACTTTATACGGAACTTCGTGGAGATATCGGATATGTGTATGAGGAACGATATGATTATATCGTTATAGGAAACGAATTATTCATTGAAATTTACAATAAATTTGAAGAAGAAGAGACTCCTTCGCCTGAAAGTCTGAAGGAGATTTTTTACTGGTATGCCAGTGATTATTGTGATGTCTATGCAGCGGACAGAGTGGTTGAGCAGATCGATCCTGAGGCATATGATTTTGCAGTAAAGCGTATTATGGAGTCGGATCTGACAGACCTCAGATACCTGTACCGGTTCGGAGAATATGTGAGTGAAAATGAATTAAAGACGGCAGAATATCTGAATAGTCTTCCACAGGAGACCATTGATAAGATGGCGGATACCTATACAGAGGGATTTCGTGTAGGATTCATCAATACGGGTAAAGATTTGTCAAAGAAATCTGTTGTCAATATTCGGTATGTACTGGGATTTGAACGAGTTGTACGCAAGGCTATTCAAAATTTTGAAAAAATGGGATTGAAGCCGACCATTTACAGAGCTGCATCCAGCGTGATTACGCGTCCGCGTCTGGGAAAGAATGGATTCTATGGAGGAATTCCGAATAAGCAGTACGATTATGATCATAAAGATGATCTGGGGCTGGTCCTGGATAAACAATTCATGGAAAGAAAGCTGGAAGTGATGCGGACTGTTTTGGAGAAAAATAAAGAGCTGGCGGGGAGTTTTGCAGGTCCTGCGGTCATGGAAGTATTTGGCGAAAAACCGTTTGCACCGGTGACCAAACCGGAAGCGGTTACTTTCTCGAAAAAGCAGGAAGAGTTACTTCTTATAATGAATTCTCGTGCAGGTCAGATTACCAATCAATACATCAAAGGTGAGGAGAGAAGTTTTACGATCATTTCCTGGCCACTTCCGGAAATTGGGAATAACTATCCGGAAATTTTTGATGAAGTCATCCGGATCAATACACTGGATGCAAATGTATATGAAAAGGTGCAGCAGACGCTGATCGATGCGCTGGATCAGGGAGAATATGTTAGAATTTTGGGAAAAGGAGCCAATAAGACTGATTTGAAGGTGAGCCTTTGCAGACTTAAGAATCCGGAGAAGGAAACCATTTTTGAGAATTGTGTCGCGGATGTGAATATTCCGGTCGGCGAAGTGTTTACTTCCCCAATGCTTGAAGGAACGGAAGGCGTCTTATATGTAAGTAAGGTTTATCTGAACGAACTGCAGTACCGGGATTTGGAAATTCATTTTAAAGAAGGAAAAACGACAGAATATACTTGTAGTAACTTTGAATCTGAGGAAGAGAATAAAAAGTATATTTGTGATAATATTATGCACAATCATGAATCACTTCCATTGGGTGAGTTCGCAATCGGTACGAATACAACTGCATATATGGCAGCGAAAAAGTATGACATAGCGGATAAGCTTCCGATTCTGATCGCCGAAAAGATGGGACCGCATTTTGCGGTGGGGGATACCTGCTACAGCTGGGCGGAGGATAACGTGGTATATAATCCAAACGGCAAGGAGATCATCGCCAAAGAGAACAGTGTGAGTGCATGCCGGAAAGAAAACCCGGAACAAGCATATTTCCAGTGTCATACGGATATTACCATTCCATATGAGGAACTGGGAAAAATCAGTGTATTTACTTGTGAAGGAAAAGAAATTGTATTGATCGAGAATGGACGTTTTACGCTTCCGGGGACGGAAATTCTGAATGAACCTTTGGATAAATAGGAGATTTCTGTATCTGAGATTCTTTTTTGAGTTGACAGAGGAAAGAAGTGTTAGTAAAATAGCTAATAAATAAAGAGATATTTATTAAAATACTTATAAATAAGAAAAGGAGACTATTATGCCAAAAGTAGGAATTGTAATGGGCAGTGACTCTGACATGAAGGTTATGAGCAAAGCTGCGGACATGCTGGAGAAATTTGGAATCGAGTATGAGATGACAATTATTTCTGCACACCGTGAACCGGACGTGTTCTATGAATACGCAAAGTCTGCGGAGGCAAAGGACTTTAAGGTCATTATTGCCGGTGCAGGTATGGCAGCGCATCTTCCGGGAATGTGCGCGGCAATTTTCCCAATGCCGGTTATTGGGGTCCCGATGTCAGGAAAGAATCTTGAGGGGATGGATGCACTGTATTCTATCGTTCAGATGCCGCCGGGAATTCCGGTTGCTACGGTGGCAATAGATGGCGGGGCGAATGCAGCAATTCTTGCAGCTAAGATTCTGGCAACATCGAATCCGGAACTGCTTCAGAAGTTGAAAGACTATACTGCTGAGATGAAAGAAACGGTGCAGAAGAAAGCAGAAAAACTGGAAAAGCTCGGACATAAAGAATACTTAAAACAGATGTAGAAAAACAGTTAATGGAGGATTTGAGATGGACTATAAGAATGCGGGTGTAGATATCGAAGCTGGTTATAAATCAGTGGAGCTTATGAAGAAACATATTCAGCAGACGATGAGAGAAGAAGTTCTTGGAGGAATCGGAGGATTCTCAGGTGCATTTTCTCTTGAAAAATTTAAAAATATGGAAAAACCGACCCTCGTTTCCGGTACAGACGGTGTTGGAACCAAGCTGAAGCTGGCGTTCCTTCTGGATCGACATGATACCATCGGAATTGATTGTGTTGCGATGTGTGTAAATGACATTGCATGTGCAGGTGGAGAACCGTTATTTTTCCTGGATTATATCGCATGTGGAAAGAATGAACCTGAAAAGATTGCTACGATCGTAAGCGGTGTGGCAGAAGGATGTAAACAGTCCGGATGTGCCCTGATCGGTGGAGAGACCGCTGAGATGCCGGGATTCTATCCGGTAGATGAGTACGATCTTGCCGGATTTGCAGTCGGAATCGTTGATGAGAAGGATCTGATCACCGGAAAAGATCTGAAGCCGGGCGATGTTCTGATCGGTATGGCTTCGTCAGGAGTACATAGTAACGGTTTCTCTCTTGTAAGAAAAGTATTCAGCATGAAGCCGGAAGTCCTGAACGCAGAATATGAATGTCTGGGAACAACGCTTGGAGATGCACTTCTTGCACCGACCAAGATTTATGTAAAAGCACTTCGTATGGTGAAGGAAGCGGGTGTTAAGATCAAAGCCTGCAGCCATATTACCGGCGGCGGATTCTATGAGAACATTCCGCGTATGCTGATCGAAGGTACTCACGCAGTAGTGAAGAAAGACAGCTACCCGATTCCACCGATCTTCCGTATGCTTGCAGAAGACGGTGATATTGAAGAAAGAGCAATGTACAATACGTTCAATATGGGTCTTGGAATGATTGTAGCAGTAGATGAAAAAGACGTGGATGCAGCTATGAAGGCAATGAAGGAAGCCGGAGAAGAACCATATGTGGTAGGATATGTAGAGGCAGGAGAAAAAGGAGTAACCGTATGCTAAGAGTTGCAGTTCTTGTATCCGGAGGCGGAACGAATCTGCAGGCGATTATTGATGCGGTGGAGCACGGGACGATCACGAATACGCAGATCGTCGGAGTAATCAGTAACAATAAGAATGCGTTTGCACTGGAAAGGGCCGGGAGACATGGAATCCCGGCACAGTGCATTTCTCCGAAGGATTTTGAGACAAGAGATGAATTTAACAGAGTATTTTTGGACAAGGTCAATGAACTGAAGGCAGATTTGATCGTACTTGCCGGATTCCTGGTTGTGATTCCGGAGATGATGATCCGGGAATACCGGAATCGTATCATCAATATTCATCCGTCACTGATTCCGTCATTTTGCGGAACCGGATTTTACGGGCTGAAAGTTCATGAGGCGGCGCTTAAAAGAGGCGTAAAAGTGGTAGGTGCCACAGTGCATTTTGTGGATGAAGGAACAGATACCGGACCGATCATTCTGCAGAAAGCAGTATCAGTAGAAGAAGGTGACACTCCGGAAATCCTGCAGAGACGTGTCATGGAGCAGGCGGAATGGAAGATTCTTCCGCAGGCTATTGATCTGATTGCAAATGGTAAGGTTCAGATTGTGGATGGAAAGGTATCCATCACACAGTAAGGAGGGACTTATGAAGGTATTAATTGTTGGCGGCGGCGGAAGAGAGCACGCTATCGCGTATTGTGTGGCAAAGAGCAGCAAAGTAGAAAAGATTTATTGTGCACCCGGAAATGCGGGGATTGCAGAATTCGCAGAATGTGTTCCGATCGGAGCAATGGAATTCGATAAGCTGACAGCATTTGCGAAGGATAACGCAATTGATCTTGCAATCGTGGGAATGGATGATCCGCTGGTAGGCGGTCTGGTAGACGAGTTTGAAGCTGCAGGTATCCGTGCATTCGGTCCGAGAAAAAATGCGGCGATCCTGGAAGGAAGCAAGGCGTTCTCTAAAGATCTGATGAAAAAATATGATATCCCGACAGCAGCGTATGAAAACTTTGATGACCCGGAAAAAGCGCTTGCTTATCTGGAAACAGCGAAATTCCCGATCGTGCTGAAGGCCGACGGACTTGCACTCGGTAAAGGCGTGCTGATCTGCAACACGCTGGAAGAGGCGAAAGACGGTGTCAAAGAAATCATGCTTGACAAAAAGTTCGGTGCCTCAGGTAATACGATGGTTGTTGAAGAATTTATGACCGGACGTGAGGTGTCTGTTCTCTCATTTGTTGACGGCAAGACGATCAAGACGATGACAAGTGCACAGGATCACAAGCGTGCAAAGGACGGCGATCAGGGACTGAACACCGGAGGAATGGGAACATTCTCTCCAAGCCCGTTCTACACGGAAGAAGTAGATGAATTCTGTCAGAAATATGTTTACCAGAAAACGGTAGACGCTATGGCGGCAGAAGGAAGAGAATTCAAGGGAATCATTTTCTTCGGACTGATGCTGACACAGGACGGACCGAAAGTTCTGGAGTACAACGCAAGATTCGGAGATCCGGAAGCACAGGTTGTTCTTCCGAGAATGAAGAATGATCTGATCGAGGTCATTGAAGCCTGTATCGACGGAACGCTGGATCAGATTAATCTGGAATTTGAAGACAACGCAGCAGTCTGTGTTGTATTAGCTTCAGACGGTTATCCGCTCGCATACGAAAAGGGACTTCCGATCACGGGACTGGAAGAATTCAAGAAGCATGAAGGATATTACTGCTTCCATGCCGGAACAAAGTTTAACGGCGATCAGATCGTGACGAACGGAGGACGTGTACTGGGTGTGACCGCGAAGGGTGCGACCCTGAAAGAAGCACGTGCAAATGCATATGCGGCAACCGAATGGGTAAAATTTGATAATAAATATATGCGCCATGATATCGGAAAAGCGATTGATGAAGCATAGATAAAACAGTACAGAAAGAGGAAAGATTTTGATGAATTATCGAAAATCTTTCCTCTTTCTGTAATTATATTACCATAAAATGGCCAAAATTTCAAGACTGGTAAATAATTCTGTACTGCGGTATAATCGGCAGACGATAAACCAAATGAAATCATAATAAGGGGGAAATCAGGATGGAAGAGAAAAACTGGATGCAGATCCTGTCCGGACAAAACCAGCTGGCGAAAGTCATAGCGACCAATCAGGTTACAGAAAAATTTGGCCTTGTATTATCAGAGGAGGATGCGAAGCTTCTGGTGAATGAAAAGTCGAAAAGTCTGAAGGAGCAGAAAAGAATCGAATATGGGGAGAGCATCCTTCCGAAGATCATTTATGAATTCTGCGATTCGGATTACATTTCCCAGAGAAATTATGTGGAGACGATCGGACATCTTCAGGACATTTTCTTTCTTTACAAGAATGAGATGATGGATGAAATATCGGATGACGAGCTTCTGCATTTTATGAAGGAGCAGTTTGAGACTGTCTGTTATGGAGATCTGGAATATCTGGAGAGCACCTGTCTGGATGTTTTTGCGCAGGCGATCCGGGCAGGATATCAGGGATACCATGTGACAGAAGGAAAGTCAGAATACGGAAAATTCGATCTGGCATCCCGTTGGGATCACGAAGTTTATCTGGAAGTATTGAAAGAATTGTGTTGGAGGTAGCGAGATGAAATATCTGGAATATGAGATAGAGGAACTGATACCAATCGTAATCCGGCTTGCAGAGAAATATACTTCTAAAGAAAGTACATCGATTACCTACGAAGCGGCAGCACATCTGATGGAAGCGGTGCAGTATTGCATCCGGGAATATGTGCAGGAAGAGCAGGAAACAGATAAAGAAGGGGAGGCGGATAGACAGATGCCGGAGGTTTCTAAGAAGAAAGTTCCGGCTGAACTGGCTTATGAGAGAGGATACCAGATTGTACTGGAAAAAGTGGATTGTGTCAGACGTATGTATCATGTCATTCTTCCGAATTTTAAATCATACGGCAATGAAAATTACAAAGATACATTTGAAAAGGGTATTCCGGTATTTCTGCGTTACTATAACCCGAGATTTGCCCCTCAGGATCCGGTTATCACGATGGACTATCCGGTGCTCTGGAGCATGGAGCAGCTTCAGGGAGTAGATGCGGTTGAGAAATATGTGGAAGCAATCCGCCTGGAGCAGAGATTCCTTGGAAAACTTCCCGATGAGTATGTCAGAAGAACACTGGAAGAATATCAGTATGATTATGAAAGGCAGTTTTTCAATATCTGCAATATCGTGCTGCGGGGAATTCTTCGCCGTATGATGGGGGAGAATGTACCGGAGCCGGAGCACCTGGAAAGGGCGATAGAAGGGTATCTGAGAATTCTCGTGAAGGAGCAGTACAAAGACTCGAAGGATTTGCTGCGGTATCTCAGGGAAGATGTAAAAGATTTCTGTGTGGAGTTGAAACAGAGATAATTTCTATTGCGAAATAAGAACAAAGAGAGTAAACTGGACATAAATTTATCAAATGTGATAGAAGAGGGTGAAGAACATGGCAGAGATCAGACCGTTCAGAGGAGTCCGTCCGGCGCCGGAGGTTGTCGCGCAGATTGCAGCACTCCCGTATGATGTATACAGCAGCAGAGAGGCGAGAAAAATCGTGGAGAATAATCCATTGTCTTTTTTGAAAATAGACCGTGCGGAGACGCAGTTTCCGGAAGGGACGGATATGTATTCGGAACAGGTATACGAAAGAGCCCGTGATACACTTCGGGAAATGAAGGCAGAGGGGCAGTTTGTTCAGGATGAGAATCCCTGTCTCTATCTTTATGAACTTACCATGGATGGCAGGAGCCAGAGAGGACTGGTGTGCTGTGCATCCGTAGATGATTATCTGAATCAGGTTATAAAAAAACATGAGAATACCAGAGAGGACAAAGAAATTGACCGGATTCGGCACGTCGATATCTGCAGTGCACATACGGGGCCCATTTTTCTGGCTTATCGTTCCAATGAAGGAATCAGAGAAAAGATTACGGAGGCGGTATCCCGGATGCCGGTGTATGATTTCGTGAGTGATGATGGAATCAGGCATCGTGTCTGGAAAATAGAAGAGGAAGAATGGAACCTGGATATCTGCAGACGATTCGGTGAACTGGATAGTCTTTATATCGCAGATGGACATCATCGGGCAGCGTCAGCTGTAAAGGTGGCGCTTAAGAGAAGAAAGGAAAATCCGGAATACACCGGAAAAGAAGAATTTAATTATTTTCTGGCGGTTCTTTTTGATGAGGCAGAACTAAGGATTCTGGATTATAACAGAGTGGTGCATCAGGTTCCAAGTGAGATTATTGGAAATCTTCCGGAGCTTCTTAAGAGCGGGTTTTGGGTTGAGTACACAGGGAAAGAAGAAATCCGGCCGCGGCAGAAAGGTGGAATTGCCATGTATCTAGAAGAAGGATGGTACCTTCTTAAGGCAAAACCGAAAATTTGCCCGGAAGATGCCGTGAGAGGTTTGGATGTTTCTATTCTTCAGGATCACATTCTTTCACCGGTTATGGGAATCCAGGATCCGAAGACCGATACAAGGATCCAGTTTGTCGGAGGAATCCGCGGCCTTAAGGAACTGATGAATATTGTGGATGGGGAGGAAAATGCAGTGGCATTTGCCATGTTCCCGACTTCTATGCGGGAACTTCTTGAAGTGGCGGATGAAGGGAGACTGATGCCGCCAAAATCCACATGGTTTGAACCAAAACTAAGAAGCGGAATCTTTATTCATGAGTTTTAGTGCACTGCCCCAGCACACTAGATTCTAAAGATTTTATGAATCTTTTATGAATCTTGATTTTCCATTCTTGACAAACCGGGGATTGAATACTATTATAATCAATAGTTATGAGAAAGGCAGAGAGAAAGAGGAGTATGTATTTAGGGCCGGAAAGAGAGGACCATTCACTGGCTGAAAGGTGGTTCGCGGGAAACGGATACAGAAGGTAGCTTTTGAGCCGGATATCTGAACGGGCGAGTAGGATATCACGGGGTGGTTTCCGTTACAGAACTATGAGATATATGAAGTATTAGAGAGACTTCATATAACAAAGGTGGTACCGCGTGATTACTACGCCCTTTACGTTTTGTAGAGGGCGTTTTTACATTCTTGGCGGAACCTTTATGAACACACAGAAAGTGAATGAAATTTGAGGAGGAAGCAATGAGTAAGAATTTGGAGAAAACATATAATCCGAAAGAAATTGAACCGAAGCTTTACAAAAAGTGGTGTGAGAAAAAGTACTTCCACGCAGAGGTGGACAGAGACAGGAAGCCGTTTACAACGGTGATGCCGCCACCGAATATCACAGGAAAGCTGCACATGGGACATGCGCTTGACAATACGCTTCAGGACATCCTGATCCGTTACAAAAGAATGCAGGGCTACAATGCACTCTGGATTCCGGGAACAGACCATGCGGCGATTTCGACAGAAGTAAAGGTTACGAATCAACTCAAAGCAGAAGGAATTGATAAGAAAGAGCTGGGAAGAGAAGGATTCCTTAAGAGGACCTGGCAGTGGAAGGAAGAATATGCCGGAACCATCGAGAGACAGCTTGAAAAGCTCGGTGTATCCTGTGACTGGGACAGAGAACGTTTCACCATGGACGAAGGATGTTCCAAAGCAGTAGAAGAAGTATTCATCCGCTTATATGAAAAAGGATATATTTACAAAGGCTCACGCATCGTCAACTGGTGTCCGGTATGTAAGACCTGTCTTTCAGACGCAGAAGTAGAACACGAAGAACAGGCAGGACATTTCTGGCATATCAAGTATCCGATCATCGGAACAGACCGGTTCCTTGAGATCGCTACAACGCGTCCGGAGACGATGCTTGGTGATACGGCGATTGCGGTACATCCGGATGATGAGAGATATACAGATATTGTAGGCAAGATGGTACTGCTTCCACTGGTTGGAAGAGAAATACCGATTGTTGCCGATTCTTATGTGGATAAAGAATTTGGAACAGGAGCGGTTAAGATCACACCGGCTCACGATCCGAACGACTTTGAAGTAGGAAAACGTCATAACCTTCCGGAGATCAATATCATGAATGACGATGCAACGATCGTAGAAGGCTATGGAAAATATTCCGGCATGGATCGTTATGAGGCAAGAAAGGCTATCGTAGCAGATCTGGAAGAACAGGGATATCTGGTTAAAATTGAAGAACATACACATAATGTAGGAACTCATGACCGATGCGGAACAACGGTAGAACCGCTGATCAAACCACAGTGGTTTGTTAAGATGGACGAACTGGCAAAGCCGGCTATCGAAGCAATTCAAAAGGGAGAACTGAAGTTTGTTCCGGAGCGTTTCAATAAGATTTACCTGCACTGGCTGGAAAATATCCGTGACTGGTGTATTTCCCGTCAGATCTGGTGGGGGCACAGAATCCCGGCTTACTACTGTGATGAATGCGGTGAGTTTGTAGTCGCAAGAGAGATGCCGGAGGTTTGCCCGCATTGCGGATGCAAACATTTTACACAGGATGAAGATACACTGGACACATGGTTCAGTTCTGCACTGTGGCCATTCTCCACACTCGGCTGGCCGGATAAGACAGAGGATCTGGATTACTTCTATCCGACAGATGTACTGGTAACCGGATACGATATCATTTTCTTCTGGGTAATCCGTATGGTATTCTCCGGATACGAGCATACCGGAAAGGCACCGTTCCATACCGTACTGATCCATGGACTGGTACGTGACTCTCAGGGACGTAAGATGAGTAAATCACTTGGAAACGGAATCGATCCGCTGGAAATTATCGACGAGTACGGCGCCGATGCATTGCGTCTTACACTGGTAACCGGAAATGCACCGGGAAATGATATGCGTTTCTACAATGAACGTGTGGAATCCAGCCGGAATTTTGCAAATAAAGTCTGGAATGCATCACGGTTCATCCTGATGAATATGGAAGACAAAGTGATCTCCAAACCGGATGACAGGGATCTGACCATGACGGATAAATGGATTTTGTCCAAGGTGAATACACTTGCAAAAGATGTGACTGACAATATGGACAAATTCGAACTTGGTATCGCAGTACAGAAAGTATATGATTTCATCTGGGATGAATTCTGTGATTGGTATATCGAACTTGTAAAATACAGAATCTATCATTCTGATGAGAACTATAAGAGTGCAAATGCAGCACTCTGGACTCTGAAAACGGTTCTTGGAAATGCACTGAAGATGCTGCATCCATTTATGCCGTTTGTAACGGAGGAGATTTATGGAGCACTGGTTCCGGAAGAGGAATCTTTGATGATGTCTTCCTGGCCGAGCTATATTGATGAGTGGAACTTCCCGGAAGCAGAGAAGGTTACCGATCACATGAAGGAAGTCATCCGCGGTGTAAGAAATGCACGTGCAGAGATGAATGTTCCGCCTAGCCGCAAAGCGAAAGTGTTTGTCGTATGTGAAAGTGCTGAACTCAGGGAAGGACTTACGCAGCTGATCACTTCGGCATGTCCGCTTATGAGTGCGAGCGAATTGGATATTCAGGCTGATAAAGCAGGTATTGCAGATGATGCGGTGTCGATCGTAGTGCCGGATGCAGTGGTTTATGTTCCGCTGGAAGAACTGATCGATTTTGAACAGGAAATTGAGCGTCTTACAAAAGAAGAGGCAAGACTGAACAAAGAAATTGCCCGCGCAAACGGAATGCTGAACAATGAAAAATTTGTCAGCAAAGCACCTCAGGCAAAGGTTGATGAGGAAAAGGCGAAGCTTGAAAAATATACACAGATGCTTGAGCAGGTAAAAGAACGTCTTGCAGGTCTGAAAAAATAAAAGTATGGCAGGCAGATGCCGGAAGGTATCTGCCTGAATGGTGCATAAAAACGTAAAAAGAGAGGAATACAAGAGGTTGTTTTATGAAAAAAATTCAGTTTAAGAAATTCAAATTCAAGAAACCTGATATCAGTGGAAGTATTCAAAAACTGAAGAATTTAAGAATGGAAGACATCAAGGATTACTGGAAAATGAAGCATGAACGCCGGGAAAGGATTCTGGAGGAGCGAAGAAACAGTGAATTTTCCAGAAAGATGGCACCGTATTACCGGCTGATGAATCGTTTCTCGCTGCTTCTTCACGCAATCTGGGCAATTCTGATCAATTTTATAATTGAAGCCTTATCAAGACATTCTTTGATAGAAGCATGGGATTACATGACAGAGTCACCGCTTGTATTTTCCTATAATGCATTTATGATATTTGTCACTTTTACCGTTGTATATCTGGTACGGCGGAGGGTGTTTGCAAGAATTATTATCAGCGTGGTATGGTTGTTCCTGGGGGTCTGCAATGGCATCATGCTGTTGAAACGAGTTACGCCTTTTAATGCCCAAGATTTGAAGACTTTTAAAGAAGGCCTATCGCTTTTTACTAATTATTTTTCCCCGTTAGAACTGATCATGATTGCAGTCGGTGTGAGTGCACTTTTGGTATGGGGTGTTGCCATGTGGCGAAGAGGAGGGCAATATGAAGGAAAATTGCACCGTCTTCTTGCGCTTGCAGGTGTTATTGTGAGCTTTGGAGCATATTCTCTGGTGACAGATCTGGCAGTTGAAAACAGAGTTGTTTCCACATATTTTGGGAATATTGCGTTTGCCTATGAGGATTATGGACTTCCATATTGCTTTGCCGCGAGCCTGTTTAATACAGGAATTTCGCAGCCGAATGATTATAATGAAGATACAATTCAGAGAATCAGCAATAACGGAGAACTGACAGAGAGTACTGCTGATACGGATGTTATGCCGAATGTGCTTTTTGTGCAGCTGGAGTCATTCTTTGACACTTCTGAGTATGAAGCACTTCAGACATCGATGGATCCGTTGCCAAATCTTAGAGAGATGTTTGAAGAGTATTCTTCCGGGTATTTTAAAGTGCCTTCTGTAGGTGCCGGCACGGCGAACACGGAATTTGAGGTGCTGACGGGGATGAACCTGCGTTATTTCGGCCCGGGAGAATATCCGTATAAAACGGTTCTCAAGAATCAGACGGCAGAGAGTGCAGCCACTGCATTTGCCGAGTTCGGATATGGTACACATGCGATTCATAACAACGGCGGAAATTTCTACAGTCGTGCAAAAGTATTTAACAATATTGGATTTGATACATTTACCAGTAAAGAATTTATGAATATTCTTCAGTTGACTGAAAACGGATGGGCCAAGGATGATATTCTTCTAACGCATATTGCGGATGCGTTGGATTCAACAGAACAGCAGGATTTTGTCTTTACCATTAGTGTGCAGGGCCATGGAAATTACCCGGAGACGAAGCTGATCGAGAATCCGAGGATCACAGTCAGCGGAATGGAAACTGAGGAAAAGAATAATGCCTGGGAATATTATGTCAATCAGGTATATGAGATGGATCAGTTTGCCGGAAATCTGGTGAAGATGATGGAAGAGCGGGGAGAGCCTACGGTCATTGTTTTCTATGGTGACCATCTTCCGACAATGGGACTGGAGGCAAAGGATCTGAAGAGCCGTTATCTCTATAATACGAATTATGTGATCTGGGATAATCTTGGACTTGAGAAGCAGGATCGCAATATACCGGCATATCAGATTATGGCCGATGTGATGGAACGGTTGGGACTGCATTCCGGAACAGTATTTAATTACCATCAGCAGAGAAGAAAGACGAAGGATTATCTGCTCGATCTGGAACTTCTGCAGTATGATATACTTTATGGAAAACAGTATGTGTATGAGGGAGAGCTTCCGATTACGGAAGGCCATATGGAAATGGGAATTAAAGAAGTGACGCTGACCGGACTGAATAGTAATCTGAATGGAAGTTACAGCCTCTATGGAACAAACTTTACGAAATGGAGTAAAGTTTATATTAACGGAGAGAAGCAGAAGAGCACATTTTTGAATAATACGCGAATTGAACTTCCGGAAAGCAAACTGGAAGAGGGCGATATTATAACAGTTAGTCAGGTGGGATCCAGCAATACGATATTTCGCACATCTGCGGAATATATCTGGATGAGTGGAAACCTATTAAAATATACAGACGAGCTGAAGCAGCAACTGGAAAGAGATCAGGGTACGACAGTTTCTGAAGTGAAGGATACAGATGCAGAAAAAGAGCCGGAAACGGAGGAAAATCAGTAACATTCTGCACAGTGAGGGGAAAGCGTGAATTACGAAGAAATTATTCATTATATAGAAGAGATACCTAAATTTACGAAAAAACACACATTAGAACATACTCGGGATTTTTTGAGAAGACTTGGAAGTCCCTGTCACAACAGAAAAATCATTCATGTGGCAGGGACGAATGGAAAGGGGAGCGTCTGCGCATATATGCAGGCGATTCTTCTTTCTGAGGGGAAAAGTGTTGGACTTTTTACATCCCCTCATTTAGAAAAAATGAATGAGAGAATCAAAATTAACGGAATCGACATTACAGATGAAAAATTTGAAAAAATATTTAACAGTGTGAAGGGTGTCGTGAATGAAATGGAAGAGGAAGGAATCGGACACCCCTCGTATTTTGAATTTCTGTACGGAATGGGAATGACAGCATTTGAAGATGCCGGGACAGAGTATGTGATTCTGGAGACCGGGCTGGGAGGACGTCTGGATGCGACAAACTCATTTGCGCATCCGTGTCTTACGGTGATTACTTCCATTGGAATGGATCATACAGAGATTCTGGGGGATACGTTGGAACAGATTGCTGCAGAAAAGGCCGGGATCATAAAGGCAAAGGTTCCGGTTTTCTTCGATGGAAGCTGTCCGGAAGCAGCTGCCGTAATCCGTCGAATGGCAGCAAATGTCGGTGCACCATGTAAAGAAATCGGGAAAGATGCGTTCGAAATTCAGGAAATTACGGACAAACATATTGCTTTTTCTATTTGTAGTGAGTATGATAGTAATACCAAATGGCAGGTTGAAAGTACCGGCATTTATCAGGTTATGAATGCAGGAATAGCCATTATGGCGATGCGGTCCATATTGGGTGATGAGGCAGACACGGAGAAATGGAAGGCCGCAGTGGCTGCCACATACTGGCCGGGAAGAATGGAAACAGTTATGAAGAATGTCGTTCTGGATGGGGCACATAATCTGGCTGCAATAAACCGATTCGCGGAAAGTATCCGGGAGCAGAAAAAAGCAGGGAATTTATTGAAAGATAAACTGGTCATTTTATTTTCGGCTGTTTCGGATAAAGATTATGAACATATGATCAAGGTGCTTTGTCAGGATGTGGATGCAGACGTATATGTTATAACAAAACTGGAAGATAAAAGAGGGGCAGATGCCAGGACCCTGGCGGAAGTATTTGAGAAATATACGGAAAAGCCGGTTCTGGAAGAAGCGTCTCTTAGTGAGGCATTTGAACGTGCAATAGAAGAGAAAGGAAAGAATGGAAGGCTGTATTGCCTTGGTTCTTTGTATCTGATTGGTGAGCTGAAAAGGCTGATAGGAGGCAGACATGCTTAATTTTGAAGAAGAACTGAAGAAATTTAAACCAAGTCTGGAAGTGGAAGAGATTGAAAAAGCTGTTTATGAAGAAGATTTGACGGATATGACAGATATTTTGCGGGAGATGCTTGAAAAAGCAAAATAGGGGAGAGTTTCATGGATTATTTACAGAAGTTTGCGTATCAGTCAAATTACTGGTACAATGATGGTCTGAAAAAGGCAAAAATCCGGGATCTGTCCGGGGCTATTTTGTCTTTGAGGAGGAGTTTACAATATAACAGAGAGAATATTGCGGCAAGAAATCTATTGGGACTTGTGTATTATGGCCGAGGCGAAGTGGTAGAGGCTTTGGTGGAGTGGATCATCAGTAAGAATTTCAAGTCTTATGAGAATATTGCCAATTACTATATTAAAAAAGTACAGGAGACACCGAGTGAGCTGGAGACGATCAATCAGGCGATTCACAAATACAATCAGTGCCTTCTATATTGTCGCCAGAATGGAGAGGATCTTGCAATCATACAGCTTAAAAAGGTCATTGCAGCGCATCCGAGTTTCCTGAAGGCGCATCAGCTTCTTGCACTTTTATACCTTCATACAGAGCAGTATGCTAAGGCAAGGCAAATCTTGCGACGTGCGCATAAGATGGACATTACCAACGAGATCACACTTGCGTATATGCATGAATTGACACAGATGCGAAGTCAGAAAGTGGCAAAGCTGAAAGAAGAGAAGGAACAGACGGTAACCTATAATCTCGGAAATGAAACGATCATCCAGCCGGTATCTGCGAGCCTTAAAGATAATGCGGCTGTGCTGACGATTGTCAACATTCTGATTGGCATTCTGGTCGGGGCAGCAGTAGTCTGGTTTCTTATATCGCCTGCTGTCAACCAGAAACGTACAGAAAATGCGAACCGGAATGTGATTGCATTGAGTGAAGAGGTGGAGTCGCGGGATACACAGATTGAGACATTGAAAAAAGAACTGGAAAGTTATCGGAATACCAGTGATCAGGCAGAAAATGCATTGCAGACTGCCCAGTCCACACAGCAAAGTTATGAGGCTTTGATGAAGGTGGCGGAGCAGTACGAAGGCGGAGCAACCAGTAATGCAGACATGTTGGATGGACTGTTTACGGTGAGCCCGGATGCGCTGGGCGAACAAGGAAAAGCTATCTATGATGAAATCTCAGGAGAGCTTTTCCCGACGATGTGTTCACGCCTTCTTGCACGGGCAAAGGAGAATCTGAATGAAAGCAATTATGCAGATGCAGTCACGAATCTGGAGAAGGTCGTCAGAATGGAGGCAGGTTATAGCGATGGTGAGGCTATGAAACTTCTGGGAGATGCATACGCCGGCAGCGGTGATGCTGATAAGGCGAAAGAAGCATATGGGAAGGTCGTATCAGATTATTCAGGAACACAGGCTGCGACAGATGCCCAGAGTGCTCTGGATGCAATGAATACAGCATCGTCACAGAATGACGGACAAAATACAGCAGATGGCAGCCAGACGGGAAATACAGGAACAGAATAGAGGAAAATCATTATCATAATATACGAGAGAGAAGGATATGCGGATGTGCATATCCTTTTTCTTTTGGTTCTGTGGTAAGGCATATGACAAAAGCGTCCGTTGGGCGTGAATTAATAAAAGGAGGAGTATCTATGCAGTATCAGGTTGAAGAAAATTGTCTGACGATTTTTCTGCCAAAGGAGGTGGATCATCACAATGCGGAAGAAATCAGAAAAGAGGCCGATCAGGTCATTGCAAAGAAGCATATTAAGCATGTGATATTTGATTTTAGCAGTACGAATTTTATGGACAGCTCCGGGATTGGAGTCATTATGGGAAGATATAGGCAGATCTATCTTCTCGGAGGTGAAGTCTGGGCAGTTCATGTGGGAGAACGCATGAAGAAAATCCTGAATATGTCAGGGGTAACCAAAATTATGCAGCTTTATGAGGAGGATATGGAGTAATGGAATATGCAGCAGAGGGAAAGAAAAATGAGATGGAGCTGGTATTTGACAGCCTGTCAGAAAACGAAGGATTTGCAAGAGTTGCCGTGGCGGCATTTATGACACAGATGAATCCGATTCTGGAGGAAGTGTCCGATGTGAAAACAGCAGTTTCCGAAGCCGTTACAAATTCGATTATTCACGGCTATGAGAAGGAAAAAGGCAAAATACGAATTTATTGTTGTGTTTCAGGAAGGGAACTTTACTTAGAAGTGGAAGATTATGGAATCGGAATTGAAGATGTTCAAAGAGCGATGGAGCCACTTTATACTTCGAAACCGGAGCAGGATCGTTCCGGTATGGGGTTTGCATTTATGGAAGCGTTTATGGACAAAGTAGAAGTAGAATCCATTCCCGGCGAAGGGACGATCGTTAAAATGAAAAAAACAACAGGAGACAGTAATCAAATATGGAACACACGCTCGCTTTAATCCAAAAATCTCACGAAGGAGATGAAGAAGCGAGAGCACAATTGGTGGAAGAGAATACCGGACTAATCTGGTGTGTGGTAAAACGATTTTATGGAAGAGGCGCAGAAGCGGAGGATCTGTTTCAGATTGGAAGTATCGGTCTTTTAAAAGCAATTGATAAATTTGATCTGTCTTATGATGTGAAATTTTCAACTTATGCAGTTCCAATGATTTCAGGAGAGATCAAACGTTTCTTGAGAGATGACGGAATGCTCAAAGTAAGCAGGTCTCTAAAAGAGCTGGCATACAAGGCTTTTGCATGTCAGGAGGAATTACAGAGAAAATGGGGAAGAGAGCCAATGCTCCATGAACTTGCAGAGTGTATGGGGGTAGAAAAGGAAGATCTGGTCATGGCTATGGAAGCAAATGCAGAAGTGGAATCGATTCACAAAACGGTTTATCAGAAAGATGGGCAGGAGATTCAACTTCTGGACAAGCTGAAAGAGCGGGAATCTGGAGAAGACCGGGTACTGGAACGAATTTTGCTCAGAGAACTGCTAGAGCAGCTCGGAAAGGAGGAAAGACAATTGATCTATCTTCGATATTTTGCGGACAAGACTCAGACAGAAGTTGGAGAACAACTGGGAATTTCTCAGGTTCAGGTGTCAAGAATGGAGAAAAAGATATTGGAAGAACTCAGGAGACAACTATAAAAAAATAAGAAAACTGCATATTTTACAAAAAAGATGACATACTACCAGCAGAAAGAGAGGTGTGTGGATTATGGAAAAAACAAAAAGAAGGATCCGCATCTTACTGCTGGCAGTTTTGATGTTTGCGGTCATTATCGGAGCAGTTTACTATTTTCAGACCATGGAATACTCGGACGATCGGACAGAGGGGACTCTGGTTGCAAAAATGTATGGATGGGAAGGGGACAACTGCTATGGCATCCGGAAATGATATTTTGTATATAAAAGGGGAAAAAAACACAGAGGTATCAAAGCTGGAAGTGACGTTGGGAGATTTACTTTCTATGGAATGCAGTAATCAGAATGTGCTGAATAAGGTCAAAACTCTGCGGATTCTGAAAATTCCCGAAAAAGGGCAGCATCGTTTTGTTATATCGGTTCTGAAAGTGATTGAATGCATTCATAAGGAATATCCGAACCTGACGATTCAGAATGAAGGAGAGATCGATCTTATCATCACATATGAAAACCCGAAAAAGCAAAACCGGTTGTATCATCTGGCCAAAGTCTGCGTTATTTCGGGGATTACATTTCTGGGAGCTGCTTTTTCCATCATGTCGTTTAATAATGATGTCGGAATAACGAAAATGTTCGGTCAGATCTACAGTCAGGTAATGGGGCATCCGTCAGACGGCTTTTCTCTGCTGGAACTCACATACAGTATTGGCCTGATTATAGGGATACTGGTATTTTTCAATCATTTTGGAGGAAAGAGGTTCTCTGTAGATCCGACGCCTATGGAAGTGGAAATGCGGCTCTATGAAAACGATATACAGTCAACTCTGATCGAGGCATACTCCAGAAAGAAGATGGAGCTGGATGTGGGGAAAACAGATTCTTCTGGGAATACTGGGGCTTAGTGCCGGAATGGGAACGGCAGCAGGACTGTTCTCATTTATCATCGGATTAGGAGTTGTTTCGGATTTTGCCGATCGAACCCATACAGGAGAAAAGATTCTGTGGTATGAGGACTGTATAGCAGCCGGAGGAATTCTGGGAAATCTCTTCTGGGTCTATCAGATCTGGATTCCGGGGGGAAGATGGCTGCTGTCTGTGTTCGGATTATTCTCCGGAATCTTCGTGGGCTGCTGGTCTATGGCACTGGCGGAGGTGCTGAATATTTTTCCTATTTTTGTGCGAAGAATAAAATTGATAAAGTGTATTCCGTTTCTGATTCTGGGGATGGCACTCGGAAAAGGAATCGGAGCAATCTGGTATTTCTACATGAGATGGTAAAAAAGAATGTGGTTGGAGGATGCAAATGAAACAGAATGGTTATGAAAAGTATGTAAAAGAAAGAACTCCAGTAAGAAAGCTGGGACCGGATATGGCAAAAGCTTTTGTGACAGGAGGAGTGATCTGCGTGATAGGGCAGGGGATTCTGAACTATTGTGAAATGCTGGGATTGGATCAAGATACGAGTGGAGGGTGGTGCTCTATGATTTTGGTGCTTTTGAGTGTGATCCTCACCGGAATCGGAGTGTATCCGAAGATTGCAGACTGGGGAGGAGCAGGTGCGCTTGTGCCGATTACGGGATTTGCCAACTCAGTAGCTGCACCGGCAATCGAGTATAAGAAAGAAGGACAGGTCATGGGAATCGGATGTAAGATCTTTACGATAGCCGGACCGGTCATTCTATATGGAATCTTTACAAGCTGGGTATTAGGAATCATATATTGGATCGGAACAGTGACCGGAGTGGTGTAAGCCACTCCTTTATTAGTTTCGTGTGTAAAAATGGAAAAAGTGCTCATGTTTATCTAGTAAAACACAGCATATTTTGGTGAAATGAAACATATAGCGGCATTTTGGGCAATCATGCTGCTGAAAGGAGTATTGTATCAAAGATATGAAAGGACAAAAGATCGGGGAGGGGTACTGTGAAAACGGGAAATAGAATGCAAAGTGAAAGAACGCATAACAATGAGTGCGATCATCTTACCGGGCTTTGCAGCAGAGAAGCGTTTTACTTGCAGGTCTCAGACATTCTGGAGAAAGATCCGGATACGCAGTATGATATGGTCGTAGCAGACGTAGAGAACTTTAAAGTGGTCAATGAACGTTTTGGAATCAAAAATGGAGATAAAGTGCTTTGCTACCTGGCGGATAAGTATCAGAGACTTCTGAATGGAGAAGGAATCTGTACCCGTATGCATGGAGATGTATTTGCTATGCCGATCCGGCATGGTGACGGAAGCTGGAAGGAACGGATTCTATGGCAGTTTGGAGAAAATGAGAATGAGATGGAATTTCGAAATCTGGTGATCAAATATGGAATATATGAGCATGTAGATCGCAGAATCGTACCGTCCGGGATGTGCGACAGAGCTGTACTGGCGCTGAACCGTATCAAAAAGATGTACGGTAAAAATGTAGCTATGTACGATGACTCTCTTCGTGCAACACTTCTTCGTGAATAGCAAATCCTTGATACGATGGAAAGAGCGTTAAAAGAACGCCAGTTTCAGGTTTATTATCAGGCAAAATATGATATCAATACAGAGAATATCATCGGAGCAGAGGCATTGGTGCGATGGATCCATCCGGAAATGGGATTTATGTCTCCGGGGGAGTTCATTCCGTTATTTGAAAAAAATGGATTTATTGTAAAAGTAGATTATTATGTGTGGGAGGAAGCATGTAAAATACTGAGAAAATGGAAAGAGGAAAACAGAACGATGATTCCAATCTCTGTCAATGTTTCTCGGGTGGATTTTGAATTGCCGGGACTCGTAGAAAGGATCACCCATCTTGCAGATCAGTATGAGATTGAACGAAAATATCTGCATCTGGAAATCACGGAATCGGTTTACACCGATGAACCGCAGCAGATCATACAGATGGTGAACAAACTTCGCGAGAATGGATTTAAGATTGAGATGGATGACTTTGGATCAGGATATTCTTCGTTAAACATGCTCAGTGAACTCTCTGTTGATACTTTGAAGCTGGATATGAAGTTCATACAAAAGAACTCCAATGACCGGAAAAATATTCTTGGGTTTATCATTAGCTTGTCAAAATGGCTGAATCTGTCTACGATTGCAGAAGGCGTGGAGACGAAAGAGCAGATTGAAAAGCTGAAAAGTTTCGGCTGCGATTATGTGCAGGGATATTACTACGCAAAACCTGTACCGTATGAGGAGTTTGAACAGCTGTTGGATAAAAAGACAGAAAGCAAAGCATCGGTTGATGTGATTGCGAAGGAAGAAGAAATATTGAAAATATGTAGTGGAGAAAAATATTCGATTCTGATTGTTGATGATAATGAAATGAACAGAGAACTACTGAAATCAATGCTGGAAGAGTATTACACTGTGCATGAGGTTTGCAATGGTCAGGAGGCAATGGACTATCTTTTGGAGCATCCTGGAAAGATTTCCCTGATAGTTCTGTATGGTGAAATTCCGCTGGATGATATGGAACTGTTTAATCAGATTCTGGAGGAGAAACAGGCTAAATATTTATTCCTGCTGGACAGCGATGGTAATTATATCGTCAGATATGGAATTACACTAAAAGAAAAGAGTTTGATAGAAACGTTGGATATGGTCCGATTTGATAAGGACAATCCACAAGTACATAACAGCACACAGGTGCTGGAAAAAATGAAGAAAAAGGAAGAGATTCTGTATGCAATCAACCGTGGCCAGAACGAGGAGATTGGAGTGCTCACGCCGATTCCTGACAGCTCCTCGGTCGGAGTGGCGCTGATGCCGGATCATGGAATAGATTGGATAATGTTTCCAGCTTAGAAACGAAAGATATGAGTTATACTATGCAGGTAAGAAAATCATTTTAGAAGATGACTTAAAAGATTATCTGATTTATCAGGATGAAATGACAGGAGAAAGAAGTATGGAAGAAAGAAATGTAAGAGAATTGCCGATCGGTTTTACAATGAATCTGGCAATGAATGAGAAGGCGATGAAAGCATTTTCCAATATGGATGAAATGCAGAAAAGGAGTGTAGAAGAAGAAAGCAGACGAGTGAAATCTAAAAATGAAATGGAGAATCTTGTGAACCGTCTGGCACAGGAAGAAATGGGGTGCCGGCAATGAATCACATGAAAGGGATGCAGAGCATTTTATTTGGAGAATCTCCGTTTCTTACCAGCAGCGGCTCGGTAGTTGGAAAGAAAGAGAGTGAAGGTCCGCTGGGAAAAAAATTTGATATTGCGTCAGACGACGATCTGTTTGGAGAGCAGACATGGGAAGCGGCGGAAAGCACGATGCAGACTATGGCCTGTCAGCTTGCGATGAAAAAGGCAGGAGTTATGCCGGAAGAGATTCGGTATCTCTTTGGCGGTGATCTGCTTCGCCAGGGAATTGCAACTTCAATGGGTGTGGAGGAGCTGAAAATACCCATGTTCGGACTTTTTGGAGCTTGTTCTACCTCCGGGGAGGCGATTGCACTTGCGTCAATGACGGTAGCAGGAGGTTACGCAGAGCAGGTTCTGGCAGTAACCTCCAGTCATTTCGGGAGTGCGGAAAAAGAGTTCCGGTTTCCGCTTGGATATGCGAATCAGAGGCCGCTTTCCGCGTCTTGGACTGTGACCGGAAGCGGGGCATTTCTTGTGGGCAAAAAGAAGAGTCATGTGCGAATCGGTGGTGTGACAATTGGAAAAATAGTGGATTACGGTATGAAGGATTCACAAAATATGGGAGCCTGTATGGCGCCTGCGGCCTGTGATACGATTTTGCAGAATCTTGCGGATTTCGGATATCAGACAAGTGATTATGACCGGATTATAACCGGAGATCTGGGATATGTAGGACAGACGATATTATTTGACCTGATCCGTAAAAACGGAGAAGATATCAAAGAAAATCATATGGACTGCGGAATGCTGATCTTTGACCAGAAAACACAGAACACCAATGCCGGAGGAAGCGGCTGCGGATGTGCGGCGGCAACACTGTCTGCATATATTCTTCCAAAACTGGAAAAGGGTGAGTGGAAGCGAATCTTATTTGTACCGACCGGCGCACTGATGTCTACCGTCAGCTATAACGAAGGAGAAAGCGTACCGGGAATCGCACATGGAATCATTCTGGAACACTGTTAGAAGGAAAAAGCAGATTGGATGAGGCATAAGAAAATGTAACAGAGACAGGAGGAGAGACAAATGGATTATGTGAATGCATTCTGGGTAGGCGGGCTGCTCTGTGCACTGGCACAGATTCTGCTGGATCGTACGAAGATGATGCCCGGAAGGGTTATGGTGTTTTTGGTTGTGACAGGCTGTATTCTGGGATTTACCCAGATTTTCAAACCCTTGCAGGAATATGCGGGTGCCGGTGTGAGCGTGCCGCTTCTGGGATTTGGAAATACATTGTGGAAGGGCGTAAAAGAGGCAGTCGATCAAAACGGATTTATCGGAATCTTCATGGGAGGATTTAAGGCCAGCGCGGTAGGAATCTGTGCTGCTCTTGTATTCGGATATCTGGCATCCTGGATTTTTGAGCCGAAGATGAAGAAATAAAAAACTTCATTGTGTTCTCGTATAAAGAATGATACAATCAAAATTGACGGAAAATGTCTGAAATGAGGACGGAACAATGGTATTAACAACACTATGCTATATTGAAAATGAAGATTCTTATCTGATGCTTCATCGTGTCAAAAAGAAAAATGATGTAAATAAAGATAAATGGATTGGAGTCGGTGGAAAGTTTGAGCCGGATGAAAGTCCGGAAGAATGTCTGCTGCGGGAGGTATGGGAAGAGACGGGACTGCGTCTTACTTCCTACCGCCTGCGCGGTGTCCTGACTTTTTTGAGTGAAGGATGGGAATCAGAGTATATTTTTTTGTACACGGCAGATGGTTATACCGGTGAGATCGGTGAGTGTCGGGAAGGTACACTGAAGTGGGTGAAAAAGCAGGATGTTGAAAAACTGAATCTGTGGGAAGGAGATAAGATTTTCTTCCGGCTTTTGAATGAAAATGCTCCGTTCTTCTCTATGAAGCTCTGTTATTGTGGTGACGTATTAAAAGAGGTTATCCTGAACGGACACCGAATCATACCGGAATGTACGGAAACAGGGCAGTCTGACATTTCAAACAATCATACATAAGAGGAGAAAAAGCATGGATTATGTAAGTATTATCATCCCCTTTGTCGGGGGACTGGGAATGTTTATCTATGGAATGCAGATCATGGCACAGGGACTGGAGAATGCTGCCGGGGACCGCATGAAATCACTGTTGGGAGTCTTGACGAAAAATAAGTTTTTCGGTGTGCTTCTAGGAGCATTTATCACGGCAGTAATCCAGAGTTCTTCCGCCACAACGGTCATGGTGGTCGGTTTTGTCAATGCCGGAATCATGAATCTGCAGCAGGCCATGGGTGTTATCATGGGAGCCAATGTAGGTACAACGATCACCGGCTGGCTGGTGTCCAGTGTGGAATGGGCCGAGTTCCTGAGTCCGTCTACGCTTGCGCCGCTTGCGATCATGCTTGGTGTTATCATTATGCTGACCGGAAAGCGGCGTTCATCAAAAGATGTTTCCAGTATCGTGATCGGGTTTGGACTTCTGTTTGTCGGAATCTCAACGATGTCCGCATCCGTTGCACCACTTAAGGATTCAGAGGCGTTCTGCAGTATTTTTGTGAAATTGGGACACAATCCGATACTTGGTATTATTGCAGGCGCGGTTGTGACGGCTGTCATCCAGAGTTCTTCTGCATCGGTCGGAATCCTGCAGAGTCTTGCTGCAGCGGGACTGGTACCTTTCGGTGCTGCAATCTATATCATCATGGGTCAGAATATCGGTACATGTGTGACTGCGATCCTTTCAAGTATGGGAGCGAAGAAGAATGCCAAGACAGCAGCGCTGATGCATCTTCTGTTTAATATTATAGGAACCGTCTTATTCAGTATTGTGGCAATCATTTACTTGAAAACAGTAAACCCCGCATGGGCAACAGGAACAATAACGCAGACACAGATCAGTATGGTGCATACGATATTCAATATTGCGACAACTGTAATGCTTTTCCCACTTTCCGATTATATTATTAAACTTGCGAAGAAGATCGGTAAAGTCGAGGATGGTGAAAAAGATGACAGTATGGTACTCCTTGATGAACGTATGATGGAGACGCCGAGTCTTGCACTTCAGTCTCTGTTTTCAGAAGTTATCAGAATGGGACATATTGTTGAAAAGTCACTACAGGTGGCCAAAGATGTCTTGTTCTCATTGAATGAAGACGAAATTCAGCTTCTTAGGGAGGATGAAGAGACTGTCGATAAGCTGAGTGCCGGAATTACATCTTATGCGATCAAATTGACTTCACTGCAGATCAGTCAGAGAGAACATCAGGATGTTGCCCACATCCTTCAGGTCGTATCTGATATGGAACGTATCAGCGATTACTGTGAGAATATTTCCGAATTTGCAGAAGCTCTGGCTGAGAAAAAGGTGATGTTCTCAGAAGTGGGAAGAGAACATCTGACAGAGATGATAGAGGTTTGTACAGATAGTTATCTGAACGCGTTGAAGGCGTTTGAAGAAAACGACAAGGACAGCGCACTTAAGACAATTGAGAAAGAGACGGAAGCGGATGGAATGGAGATCTCGCTTCGCGCAAAACATATCGAAAGGCTGACGAACAACCAGTGCAATACAGAAGCAGGTATTGTATTTCTGGATACGCTTGTATGCATGGAACGTATTTCCGATCATGCAAGAAATATTGCGGAAGAAGTGTTGGAAGCACATAATTAATCGATCAGACTTTGTAAAACAGGCGGGATTTCTTTGAGAAAAGCTGTCTGTTTTTTCTTCTCGTGATTGCGGCAAAAGATAGAATATTGTATAATATAATCAACTATTTTCAGATAAAATGGGAGGCGGTCAGTATGAAAAAAAATGTGATTATTACTATTGGAAGGCAATTCGGAAGCGGTGGACACGAAGTCGGGAAGCGTTTGTCCGACAGACTCGGCATACCCCTTTATGACCGCAACCTGATTCAGATGGCAACCAAAGAAATGGGGCTTTTGCCGGATCAGTCCGATGAAGGGCAGCTCAGTAAAGAAGTCTTTCAGATACAATCTGATCTGATCCGTAAGCTGGCAGATAAAGAGCCCTGTATCATTATCGGGCGATGTGCGGATTACATTCTGGAAGGGCGGCATACCTGCCTGAATGCTTTTGTTTATGCGGAGATCAGGGACAGAATTCACAGAATCATGAGAATCTATAATCTGAATGAAGAAGAAGCATGGGAAAAAATCAAGAAAACCGATGCGGAACGAAAAGAATACTATGAGAAGCATACCGGAAATACATGGGGGAGCATTGAATCTCACCAGATGTTATTTAATGTTAGTCTCATGGATATTCAGGACGTGGTGGATACGCTGGCAGCTATGTATCGGGCAAGAAGATAGTCTCTCTGTTCCTTCTGCGGAAAATTAAGATAATCTTAACTAATTTCACCGTTTTTATGTAGAATTATCCGATATACTGAGTACATAACTTTGTGAGAGGAGGAGTTTCATGGAGAATGTTATCGAAGTACATAATCTGTATAAACTCTACCGCGTCGGAGACAGTGTGGTTCGTGCGCTGAATGGTGTTGACTTTGAGATCCATCAAGGTGAATTCTGTGCGATAGTCGGGACATCCGGATCCGGAAAATCCACACTTCTGAATATGCTGGCAGGACTTGAAAAGCCCACAAAGGGAGAAATCATCATAGGCGGTCAGCATATTGAAAAGCTAAAGGAAGACGAACTGGTCAGTTTCCGGCGGGATAATGTAGGATTTATCTTCCAGTCTTTTCACCTCATCGGTACAATGAATGCTCTGGAAAATGTGGCGCTGCCACTTACTTTCAGAGGGGAGGGAAGGACGAGTAGATTGAAAAAGGCAGATCAAATGCTGGAGCTGGTCAATCTGAAGAAACATAAGAAACATCTTCCGAACCAGATGTCGGGCGGACAGCAGCAAAGAGTCGGGGTCGCCAGAGCACTGGTCGTGAACCCGAAGATCATATTTGCGGATGAACCGACAGGCAATCTGGATTCGCACACCTCCGAAGAGGTGATGAAGCTGATGCAGGATGTGGTACGCAAACAGAACAAAACCCTGGTTATGGTTACGCATGACGATCATCTTGCCACTTATGCGGACAGAGTCTTTCACATTATTGATGGAGAAATTGTACGAATCGAGGATAACAGAGGCAGGAAAGAGGCACTTCAGACGCTGAAGGAAGAGAAGAAAGAGAAAAAAGCAGAAAACAAGGAGCAGAGAGTATGAAAAAATTGAGAAAACTGGGAGCAATCATGATTTGCCTGGCAGTTCTGATGGGAGTGGTGCCGGCAATTCCGGCAAGAGCGGAAGAAACTTCTGTGGGGATTCCCATGCTGAGCGTGCAGGCAGCCGATAATACGATTTTAAGTTATAAGTATTCGGAAACGAAGAAACTGAAACTGACTGCCCAGAATACGGGAGGTGTGAATCTGAAAAATATACGGATTACACCAAGGGTCAGTGAAAAGATTGAAGAATGGCCGTTTGAGATTGAGAACAAAGATTATACTTATGGTATCGATCATATGGAACCGGGTGAGAAACTGACGGTAGAATTTGAGTTCACTGCCCGTGAAAATGTCAGCCTTACATATTACAAACTTCCGTTTGATTTTACGGCAGAAGCGGATGATGAATCCGGAAGAAAAATTGACGGCGAATATGGAATTTATGTAAAGACGATTGCGAAGGAAGAAGAAAAATCACAGGACAATCAGTCCGGTCAGAATAATCAGGGCGGACAGACGACACAGGAACCGTCCGGAAATACTGGAACGAGCGTTGACGACCTTCCAACAAACTATGGGGATGCAGGCGGTATCACAAATATAGACGGAGGATCCTCCGGAGGCGGAAACGTATCAACTCCGCGTGTGATCGTGACCGGATTTTCAACGAATCCGGCAGAAGTGAAGGCAGGAAGCGATTTCCGCCTGACGATTCATTTGAAAAATACTTCCAAGAAGACGGCGGTCAGTAATATGCTGTTTGATCTGAGTTCGCCTACAGAGGGAAGTGATGAGACGGCTTCCCCGGCATTTCTCCCATCTTCCGGTTCCAGTTCCATTTATCTGGAGAAGATCAAGGCAAACGGAACACAGGATATTTCGATTGAACTGAATGCAAAATCAGATCTGGTACAGAAACCGTATAGTGTGGAAATATCGATGAAATATGAAGATTCGGAAGGCGGACAGTACGAGAGTATGTCTTCGGTTTCTATTCCGGTCAAGCAGGATGCAAGATTTGAATTCAGTGAGTTCGAGATCAATCCGGCAACGATTTCTGTCGGGGAAGAAGCCAACATTATGTGTGAGCTGTATAACCTCGGAAGAGTCAAATTATACAACGTGAAAGCAAGGTTTGAAGGAAACGGTATTAAGACGGAAGAAATTTTTGTGGGAAATGTAGAATCCGGAGCAACGGCGAGCATCGACGGAATGCTGCTGGCGGAAGAGGCGACAGCCGGTTCGGAGACGATGAAAATGATACTGAGCTATGAAGATGAATCCGGAAATGTGACGGAATCCGAGAAAGAGTTTCAGCTTGAGATTATGGAAGCAATCATGGATGATATGAATATGGACGATACCATGATGGAAGAATCGAAATCATCTCTTCCAATCATACCGATTATTGTAGGACTTTTGATCATTGCGGCGGTGGTTGTAGGAATAATGATCATGAAAAAGAAGAAAAAACGCAGACTGGAAGAAGAGGAGGAAGGCTTAGTCGATGAGTATCATAGACTTATTGAGGATGAGCATCGGGAATCTTAAGAGACGGAAGCTCCGGACATTTCTGACAGTTCTGGGCGTGATTATCGGTACAGCCTCTATTGTTGTTATGATTTCTCTGGGAATGGGACTTCAGCGTTCGCTGTATGAAGAGGTGGAACAGTCGGGTGGTCTTACGATGCTCACGGTTACCGGAAAAAGCGCCGGTGATGCCATGACGTATTATGGCGGTGAAGAAGATGATACGACCAAGTACATTACCGATGATACAATCAAGGAAATTGCGGGTGTGGAACATGTAACCCTTGCTGCGCCGGTCTATGAGATGAGTGCCTATGCGTTAAAGGGAAAATACATGGGCTATATCAATCTGATCGGAACCACCAAAGAAGCAATGGAAGCACAGAATATGCCTCTGAAGGAAGGCGGAAGCTTTCCGAAGGAGGGAGGCAATGTATTGGAGCTGGTCTATGGAAACGGTGTACTGATGCAGTTTTATGACAAAAACGGAGGAAGCGGATACTGGGAAACAGGTGAGCTTCCGGATATTGATCTGGAGAAGGATTCACTGTTCCTGATTCTGGATGTGCAGTCATATGATGATATGAGGTACGGTGATGGTTCGTCCGGAACTACGCATACTGCAAAAAAGCATGTCGTCAAGGCAAGTGGTGTGGTGGATGGAGACGTGGAAACATATACACCATTTTACTATAGTGCTTATTGTGATGTGACAACGTTGAAAAATATGTTGAAAAAAGAGTTTTCCGGAAGAGTGATTCCGGGGCAGCCATCAACAAAGACGGGTAAGCCATATAAATTCTTTGCTTACTCTTCTGCCAGAGTGAAAGTGGATGATCTGGATCATGTAGAAGAGGTTTCCAATACGCTTCGGGAACTGGGATACAATGTAGACAGCAACATCGAATATATGGAGAGTATGAAGAAACAGTTCGCTATTGTTCAGGCGGTTCTTGGGGGAATCGGAGCGGTATCTCTGCTGGTCGCAGCAATCGGAATTGCCAATACAATGATGATGTCTATCTACGAACGCACAAAAGAAATCGGTGTATTTAAGGTTCTGGGCTGCAGCTTAAAGAATATCAAGCAGCTCTTCCTTCTGGAGGCAGCATTCATCGGTTTCCTTGGAGGAGTGATCGGAAATATCTTAAGCTTCGCAATATCCGGTGTGATCAACTTTGTTGTAGGAAGTGCCGGAGATGCGATGGGAATGAGTAGCGGAATCTCTTATATTCCGCCCTGGCTGGCACTTGCATCTATAGGATTTGCGGTACTGGTCGGAATGGTAGCGGGGTATTTCCCTGCACTAAGGGCAATGCGGTTAAGCCCGCTGGCGGCTATTAGAAATGAGTAAATAAGAGGGCATCGATCAATCATCAAATTAGATGATTGATCGATGCCCTCGCTCTATATGTGCAAAAATCCGGAAGGAATCTCTTGATTGGTTGTTTCATTATATCCCATATTTTCACGTTTGCTGATATCCTGCTTGAAACTGCGTTTTTCCATTTTTCATAGGTCTGAGGTTTAATATACGGTTTTTGTTTCTGCTCCCGCAGGTATGTATAACCCTCTTCGCTTTCATAACCGGAATCCGCTGCAACAATATATTCGCTGTCTACACCGATCTGCACGTTATATCCCGGTTTTAACTGGGCGTTTCTCATGTGATTGTCTTTCATATGCATGAACGTAGCATCCGGGTCTGTTTTACAACGGCCCCCTTATTCTTCAATCACATGAATCTCCAAATAATCAAAATCAATAGAATCCACAAAATTATCCTGATAAAATCGTGCCTTTGCATGCCGCTTAAATTCATTTATCGTAGAATCCAGCCAGATCGGCTTGCTGAGATCAAATTCATAACAGACCTCGTCCAATGCACGAAAAATCTTATGTGTTCTTGTATCATCGCTGTCGTCACAGATGGTAGTATCTCTTAACATACGGTTATCTTTAAATTCTTTCGCCCATAATCGGAACATCACTTACACTCCTTATCAATCAATCTTTTCTCAGTATATCGAATTCAAAAGAGAAAGTAAATCCTTTCATAATGGAAATATTTTGTGTAAAATAGAATAGTTATAAAGTAAGAAAGCGCGGTGGACAAATTGCATGAGACAGATTATAAATAGGCTGGAAAAAAGATTAGGCAAAAAGAATGTACAGATATTGATCGCAATACTGGTGATGGCATTGGTATGCGGAGCTATGCTTTTAGAACAGAAGATTCTGAATAGGTTCGACAACAAAGTGAAAATACAGCAGACAGAAAAGTTTGAATGTACGCCGGAGAAAGAAGACGAAAGGGTTGGAACAGAAGAAAACAGTGTGGCAGAGACGGGGGGCAGTGAGGCGGAAGCGATAGAGGCGTCGATTGTTCCCGGACAGTATCCGATCATGGGGGAAAGCAGCATCCAGACCTGGCAGATGGTGGAATACTTTGAAGAGAGTGGAGAAAGCTATCCGGCGGATGCGCTTGCCAAGGGAGGAGCTCCCGATATCGAGACGTTTTGCCGGATATATTATGAAGAAGCGGTTCAGGAAGGAGTAAGGCCAGAGGTTGCATTTGCACAGACAATGAAAGAGACAGGATGGCTTCAATATGGTGGTGATGCGAAGATCACGCAATATAATTTTGCAGGGATCGGTACAACAGGCGGAGGCGTTCCGGGAAATAGTTATCCGGATGTGCGTACGGGAGTCAGAGCCCAGATCCAGCATTTGAAAGCATATGCGACAACAGAAGCGTTGGCTGAAGAATGTGTCGATGATCGTTATGATTATGTGACGAAGGGATGTGCGCCTTATGTAGAATGGCTGGGGCAAAAAGAGAATCCGCAGGGATATGGATGGGCGACCGGTGAAAACTATGGTTACGATATTGTGGAAATGATCCATGATATGTGGAATACGAAAATTTTTATTAAATAACTCTCAAAGCAATGCAGAGGGAAGTCAGAGTATGATACAATATGTATAGAGATGTCTCGCACGTTAAATATTCATGATGATAGGCGAAAGGACGCTCTCGAATAAAAGAATTATGTGTTAAGGGGGCTAAGTGAAGATGAAGAAATTACTGGTTGTCGTTGATATGCAGAAGGATTTCGTTGATGGCAGTCTCGGGACACCGGAGGCCGTGGAAATCGTACCGGGCGTAGTGGAAAAAGTGAAAGATGCGAAAGAAGAAGAGACGGATATCGTATTTACCAGAGATACACACGGAGAAGATTATCTAAAGACACAGGAAGGAAGAAAGCTTCCGGTTGTACATTGTGTAGAAGGAACTCCGGGATGGGAGATCCTTGGGGCTTTGAAACCATATGCCGAGAAGGTAATCGACAAGCCTACATTTGGAAGTACACAGCTTGCACATTTTGCAGCACAGAGAAAATATACGGACATCGAATTGGTAGGGCTTTGCACGGATATTTGTGTTGTGTCCAATGCGTTGCTCTTGAAAGCAGCATTGCCGGAGGCAAATATCAGCGTAGATGCATCCTGCTGTGCAGGGGTTACACCGGAAAGTCATAAGGCAGCTTTAGAAACGATGAAAATGTGTCAGATTGATATTCTATAATGTATTTTGGATTTCGGGGTTATATGAAAAGAGGGGAAATCCGCATGCATTATAGCAGAAAGAAGTATAAGAAGTAAAGGAGAGAACTACATGCAAGCAGCACTTAAGAATTATGACGATGTGGACAGTTGGAAGACCGTCATGTTTCTTTATAATGCCGCACTGAAGGAAGTTGGAACGAAGCTGGAAATATTGAATGACGAATTCCAGCATGTTCACAGCTACAATCCGATCGAACATATTAAGACCAGAATCAAGACACCGGAAAGTATTGTCAAGAAGCTGAAGCGGAACGGGCACGAGACTTCCATTGAGAATATGGTGCGATATGTCAATGATATTGCGGGAGTAAGGCTGATCTGTTCGTTCACATCGGATATTTACCGCCTCGCGGAGATGATTGGGAAACAAAGTGACCTGAAAGTTTTATCCATTAAGGATTATATTAAGAATCCGAAGGAAAGCGGTTATAAAAGTTATCACATGCTGGTGTCTGTGCCGATTTTTCTTTCGGACAGTGTGGTGGATACGAAGGTTGAGATCCAGATCCGGACCATAGCTATGGATTTCTGGGCAAGTCTGGAGCACAAAATCTACTATAAATTTGAAGGAAAGGCACCGGACTATATCAGTCAGGAATTACGGGAATGTGCGGATATGGTATCTGCACTGGATGATAAGATGCTTTCGCTGAATGAAGCAATCACCGCATTGGCTGGAGAACGCTATACTACCTGAAATGAATAAGAAATCTGCAGAGAGTTTTCCCGCAGAGTTATATATAGAAAGACATCCGACTAAAATACGGCCGGATGTCTTTTTGTGCTGCCATGCATACGTCTAAAAAGATCCGGAGACGCTTTTAAATCCCGGAAAACTTTACAAACACTTTACATACTCTCCGTTTTGGATTTTACATTACTCCTATATGATATCACCTGTAAAGAAAAAACAGGAATAACCAAATGGAGGAAAGTGGTAATTATGAAACTGAGAAAGTTATTAGCAATGACATTAGTAGTGGCAATGACCGGAGCTCTTGCAGCCGGATGTGGAAGCAAATCAGAAGAGACTGGAGCAGAAGGGGAAGGAGAACAGCAGACAGCAGAATGGGATGCTTCCAATGATATTACGGTAGTTTCCAGAGAAGACGGATCCGGTACAAGAGGAGCATTTATCGAACTTTTCGGAATCGAGCAGAAAGATGAAAACGGAAATAAGGTAGACCATACAACAGAGGATGCCAATATTACAAACAGTACAGAAGTTATGATGTCAACCGTAGCAGGCAATGAATATGCAATCGGATATGTTTCACTGGGATCTCTCGGAGACAGCGTGAAAGCGGTGAAGATCGACGGTGCGGAAGCAACAGAGGAAAACATCAAAGCCGGTACATACAAAGTATCAAGACCGTTTAACATTGCAACAAAAGATGAGATTTCAGACATCGCACAGGATTTCATCAATTTCATTCTGAGCGAAGAAGGACAGAAGGTTGTGTCTGAGAACGGATACATTTCACTTGATGATGTAAAACCATATGAATCAAACGGAGCAACCGGTAAAGTAGTTGTGGCAGGATCTTCTTCTGTAACACCGGTTATGGAGAAATTAAAAGAAGCATATCAGAAAGTAAATTCCGGAGCTGAAATTGAAATCAACCAGAGTGATTCTACAACCGGTATGACTTCCGCAATGAGCGGCATCTGCGACATCGGAATGGCATCCCGCGAACTGAAGGATGAAGAAGCACAGGAACTTACTTCTATCGTAATTGCGACAGACGGTATTGCAGTAATCGTAAATAATGACAGTCCGGTAGAGGAACTGACAAGTGATCAGGTGAAAGCAATCTTTACCGGTGAAACAGTTGCCTGGGATGAAATCGTTAAATAAATAATATGAGGTACTTCATATGAATGCATGGAAAGAAAAACTCATGCAGGGTGTGTTCTTTATTGCCGCCTGCACTTCGGTGCTGGCGGTAGCACTCATTTGTGTATTTTTATTCATAAATGGTGTCCCTGCAATGAAAGAAATAGGATTTGTAAAATTCCTGACAGGTACGGTATGGCGTCCGAATAATGACATATACGGAATTTTCCCGATGATCATGGGTAGCATTTACGTCACAGCCGGTGCAATCCTGATCGGTGTACCGATTGGAATTCTTACATCCGTGTTTATGGCAAAATATTGTCCGAAACAGATCTACCCGGTGTTGAAAGGCGCAACAGAACTTCTGGCAGGAATCCCTTCGGTCATTTATGGATTTTTTGGGCTTGTGGTCATGGTTCCGGCAATTCGGGAATTCGGGAAAACACTCAGACAGGCAGGAATTTTGCATAAGGGTGGAGACGGGAATTCGATCCTGACGGCATCTCTTCTGCTTGGAATGATGATTCTTCCGACGATTATCGGTGTGACGGAATCCAACATCCGCGCGGTTCCGTCACAGTATTATGAAGGCTCTCTGGCGCTGGGAGCAACACACGAACAGAGCATTTTCAAGGTTGTGCTTCCGGCTGCGAAATCCGGTGTGATTGCCGGTGTAGTTCTGGGAATCGGACGCGCAATCGGTGAGACGATGGCAGTAATCATGATAGCCGGAAACCAGGCGCGTCTTCCGGAAAGTATTTTCGAAGGAGTACGAACCATGACTGCAAATATCGTCCTGGAAATGGGATATGCGTCAGGACTTCACAGAGAAGCGCTGATTGCTACAGGCGTCGTGCTCTTTGTATTCATTCTGATCATTAACTTCAGTGTAGCGTTATTGAACAGGAGGGGTGAGAATGAGTAAAAAAAAGATCAAACAAAAATTGATTTCTTACAAGAATGCACCCGGCTCCGCAGTGCTCGCACTTCTGGTTCTGCTTAGCGCGTTCCTGACTTTTGCGGTACTGTTATTTCTGATCGCGTATATTTTGATTCATGGAATCCCTTATATTTCCGCAGATTTATTTGCGCTGGAATACAATTCGGATAATGTTTCCTTATTCCCGGCGCTGGTCAACACGGTTGCAATGACGCTGCTTTCGCTGATCATTGCGGTACCTTTGGGAATTTTCTCTGCCATTTTCCTTGTGGAATATGCAAAAAGAGGCAACCGGTTTATCGGAGTTATCCGTCTTACTACAGAGACCTTATCGGGAATTCCGTCAATCGTATACGGACTTTTCGGTATGTTGTTTTTTGTGACGACATTAAAATGGGGATTATCGCTGCTTGCCGGAGCATTTACCATGGCGATCATGATTCTTCCGCTTGTCATGCGTACGACGGAAGAGGCATTGAAATCTGTCCCGGATTCCTATAGAGAAGGAAGCTTCGGACTCGGAGCAGGAAAACTGCGTACGATTTTCCGAATCGTACTTCCGAGTGCGGTACCGGGGATTCTTGCAGGTGTGATCCTGGCAATCGGACGTATCGTCGGTGAGACGGCAGCGCTCATGTATACATCAGGAACCGTTGCACAGGTACCAAAGAATGTAATGGGATCCGGACGTACCCTGGCACTTCACATGTATGTGCTTGCAAATGAAGGCCTTCATACGGATAAGGCTTATGCTACGGCAGTGATTCTGCTGATTCTGGTTATTGGTATTAACATGTTATCCGGAGTGATTGCGAAAAAGATTACGAAAGGAAATGGAAATGGCGAAAATTAGTGTGAAAAATCTGGATTTATATTACAGCGATTTTAAAGCGCTGAAAAATGTAAATCTGGACATAGAAGAAAATAAAATCACAGCATTTATCGGACCCAGCGGTTGTGGAAAATCTACTTTATTGAAATCTCTGAACCGAATGAATGATCTGGTGGAAGGCTGCCGCATTGAAGGAGAGATCCTTCTGGATGGCGAAGACATTTACGGGGATATCGATGTGAATCATTTGAGAAAGCGGGTCGGAATGGTATTCCAGAAACCGAATCCGTTCCCGATGAGCATCTATGATAATATAGCTTACGGACCGAGAACGCATGGAATCCGTTCCAAGGCAAAACTAGATGAAATTGTGGAAAAATCCCTTCGGGATGCGGCAATCTGGGAGGAATGCAAGGACAGACTGAAAAAGAGCGCACTGGGAATGTCAGGCGGACAGCAGCAGAGACTCTGTATCGCGAGAGCACTTGCGGTACAGCCGGAGGTTCTGCTGATGGATGAGCCGACGTCGGCACTGGATCCGATCTCGACATCAAAGATAGAAGACCTTGCGATGGAACTCAAAAAAGATTATACTATTGTCATGGTCACGCATAATATGCAGCAGGCGGTCCGCGTGTCCGACAATACGGCATTTTTCCTCCTGGGTGAAGTAATTGAATATAATGATACAGAGAAGTTGTTCTCAATTCCTGCTGACAAACGGACAGAAGATTATATTACAGGGAGGTTTGGTTAAAATGCGGAACAGATTTGACAGACAGCTTGAAATGCTGAACCAGATGCTGATACATATGGGAGAGCTTTGTGAGACAGCGATCGAAGAGGTTACCGGAGCACTGGAAGAGAATGATATGGGCCGTGCGAAAGCGGTGATCACAGCAGATGAGGAAATCGACCAGATGGAAAAAGACATTGAGAATCTTTGCCTGAAACTGCTTCTTCAGCAGCAGCCGGTTGCGAGAGATCTGCGGCAGATATCGGCGGCGCTCAAGATGATTACGGATATGGAGCGAATCGGAGATCAAACGGCAGATATTGCAGATATTGTTACTTCAGCGGAGTTTAATGGAGATGAAAACCTGAAAGATATCGGGCGTATGGCAGAAGCAACGATGAAGATGGTGAGAAACAGTGTATCCGCTTACGTGCAGAAAGATCTGGAACTGGCAAGGAAAGTCATGGATGCGGATGATGTGGTGGATGAACTGTTTGACAGAATCAAAAAAGAGCTTGTAGATACCATTGCGGAACAGAAAGGCTGCGGCGGTGATACAGCGATCGATCTGATCATGATCACGAAATATCTGGAGCGAATCGGTGACCATGCGACGAATATTGCAGAGTGGGTTGAATTTTCCATCACAGGTATTCATGCGGGAAATGTCCGTATCTGACATGGAATGAAAGCGGCATGTCCGGAAAAATGGATCTGGGAGCCTTTGATCTGTAAAGAAGGAGAAAACAAAATGATTTTTTGTGTGGAGGATGAGGCAAACATCCGTGATTTAGTAGTGTATACACTGGAAACTACAGGAATGGAAGCAAGAGGCTTCGAAGATGGTCCCGCTTTTTTTAAAGCTTTGGCAGAGAATCTGCCAGAGCTTGTTCTGCTTGATATCATGCTTCCAGGTGAGGATGGAATGTCCATTCTGAAAAAACTGAAAGCGGCGCCGGAAACAAGGCATATTCCGGTCATCATGCTGACTGCCAAAGGCGCAGAATATGATAAAGTGCTGGGACTGGATTCGGGAGCAGATGATTACGTAACCAAACCCTTCGGCATGATGGAGTTGGTGTCAAGAATCAAGGCAGTACTTCGAAGAAGCGGTGTGAAGACCGAAGAGGCGGAAGAACTTGTTGTCGGACAGATCCGGCTGAACAAGAAGAAACATGAGGTGTATGCCGCAGGAGTGGATGTGACGCTGACCTTGAAAGAATTTGAATTGCTTAGAATGCTCATGGAGAACCGGAATATCGTTCTCACAAGGGATCGCCTTCTGGAGGAGATCTGGGGATATGAATTTGGCGGTGAGACCCGGACCGTGGATGTCCATGTAAGAACTCTGCGCCAGAAGCTTGGAGAAGAAGGCGAACGGATTGAGACGGTACGCGGAGTCGGATATAGGATACGGGGAGAGAAAGATGAAAAATAAAATTCAGCGAAGTATGATCCTGATCGTGACGCTGGCACTGCTCTGTTCTTATAGTCTGATGACGATTGTTATCTATCGGCAGACACTTGGCATCATGGAAACGGAACTGGCGCAGGAGGCAGATTATATCCGGACAGCTATCCGTATTTCGGGCGAACAGTATATGAAGGATATGGATGAGGCGCGCAAGGAGACCCGCGTGACCTGGATCAGTGCAGAAGGCAAGGTCCTTTACGATTCGACAGGAGAACAGAACGCACTGGAGAATCACAGCAGCAGAAAAGAAATTAAAGAGGCAAAAAAGAGCGGAACCGGGCAGGACATCCGCCTGTCGGATACAGTCGGAAAGGAAATGCTGTATTATGCAGTGAGACTGGATGACGGAACGATTCTGCGTGTGGCGAAGAATATGGACACAGTATGGCGGACGGCTCTTAAAGTTCTTCCGTATATGATCCTGATCGGGATCGCAATGGCTCTGATTTCCTGGTTTGTGACGAACATACAAGTCGGATGTCTGATTCGGCCGATCAATACACTGGATCTGGAAAAACCGTTGGAAAATGATGTATATGAAGAAATCTCGCCGCTTTTGGAGAGGATCGACAGGCAGAACAGAGAAAAGGAAAAGATGGAACAAATGCGAAGAGAATTCTCTGCCAATGTGTCGCATGAACTGAAGACACCGTTGACTTCAATCTCCGGATATGCGGAGATCATGATGGACGGTCTTGTACGTCAGGAGGATATGAGAGAGTTTTCGCGCCGGATCTATAATGAAGCCAGTCGTATGATCACATTGATCGGCGATATCATCCGGCTTTCCAAGCTCGATGAGGGAACAATTGAACTGGAAAAAGAAGATGTAGATCTGTATCGGCTGGTCCGTGATATTGTAAGCCGGCTTTCCGTACAGGCCGAGAAACAAAATGTGCGGATCGAGGTAGTGGGAGAGCATGTGACCTGCCACGGAATCAGGCAGGTTCTGGATGAGATGATCTATAATATGATTGAAAATGCAATCAAATATAATGTACCAAACGGAAAAGTCAGTGTATGGGTCGGAAATACGCTGAATGGAAAAAAAGTGATCGTGAATGATACCGGAATCGGAATTCCGAAAGAACACCAGGACAGAATCTTTGAAAGGTTTTACCGGGTGGATAAGAGTCACTCACGGGAAACCGGCGGAACCGGGCTTGGACTTTCTATCGTGAAGCATGGAGCGCTCCTGCATGGGGCGGATATACATGTGGAGAGTGAAGTCGGCAAAGGAACCAGGATGGAGTTGATCTTCCATGAAGAACAAAACACGTCGGAATGTACATAATTCTATTCATAAATAAAGAAAATTCGTTTATTATTAATATGAATTGACTGAAAGCTAAATGAGTACTAGAATAGCCGTTAGATAAAGAAAAAATAAAGCATTAACTCGGAGGTAACTATTATGACATCATTGGCGATTGCAGAAATCTTATCAACTTGTGCCGCTTTTGTTCTTCTCGGAGGAGTTTCGTACTGGTATAAATATGGAAAGAAGAGAGATAAGGCAGAACGGAAGGAAATGAAAGAAAAGTTCGAAAAATCTGTTACTTTGCATAATCCGGCATATATTATTTATGAAAGATAAGACAAAATAGTAAGAGGGGGCACGGCGATGAAAGCCGTGCTCCCTCTTTGTTGCTATGCAAATGAGAAAATGATTTTGGAGTCGATAAAAAATTCACAAGAATATAAGTTTTGTTTGCACTTTTTGATAAAGGCGTACATAATGTTATTACGGTGTTTGAAAATAAAAGGAATCGGATGGTGCTGAAGAAAGAAGAGAATAATGAGATGAGGATATTGATAAAAGGTGCAGGAGATCTGGCAACAGGGATTGCATATGAATTATGGGAAGCAGGACATGAGGTCGTGATGACGGAAATCCCGATTCCGCTTGCAGTTAGAAGGATGGTGTCATTTTCGCGTGCGGTATACGAAGGGGAAGCACAGGTTGAAAAGGCGAAAGCAGTTCTGGTCAGCAATCTGGAAGAGATCGACTTGGAAGTGGAGAATGGGAATATTCCTGTTCTTGTAGATAAAAAAGCTAAAATAATTGGTGAGTACCTTCCAGATGTGTTGGTGGATGCAATTATGGCAAAAAGAAATCTGGGCACTTCGATTCAGGATGCGCCTCTTGTGATTGGAATCGGTCCGGGATTCCATGCAGGAAAAGATTGTCATTATGTGATTGAGACTCTAAGAGGAGATGAGCTTGGAAGAATTATTACAGAAGGAACTGCGGCTCCGAATACGGGGATTCCCGGAGAAGTCGGAGGCTATACCCGGGAGAGACTAGTAAGTGCGTCGGCGGATGGGATCATGGAACCATTAGTACAGATTGGCGATCTGGTTCAGAAAGGGCAGATTGTCGCAAAGACTGGGGGAATATCGGTGACCGCAAAAATGTCGGGAATCGTAAGAGGAATGCTTCAGAAAGGAGTAGAAGTAAAGAAAGGACTCAAAATTGGTGATATCGATGCAAGACCTGACCGCAGGAACTGTTTCCTGATCTCAGATAAAGCCAGGATAATCGGAAAGAGCGTGTGCAGCATTGTAGAGACGAAAAAAATAAAAGAACATAAGAAGTAAAGGTCATCGGTCGTGTCAGATGACCTTTTTTCGCTACTATGTATACTTTCAAAATGTCCAGTGGTCTTGTTTTAGTACTGTAAAATGTCACAAAAATAACTTACTTGTCTAGAAAATAACTTTTCTTGAAATCTGGTTATATCTCTTATACAATAATATTTACAAATAGAATTATTAAAATAATTGATAAAAGGGAGGAGAAAAGAAAATGAATTTATTTTCACCGGCTGAAATAGCCAAAAACTATATCAATATCGGAAAAGGAAAAGTAAATACACCGATTCCGAAGATGCTTCTCATGGCAGTCATGGCCGGAACATTTATCGCGCTCGGAGGTGTGGGAGCAACGACGGCGGCAGTAGGCGTGAAGCCCGCATCGGTCGGAAAACTGATAGGAGCATGCATTTTCCCGGGAGGGCTTACGATGGTGCTTCTTGCGGGAAGTGAACTGTTTACCGGAAACTGTCTGCTTACGATCCCGCTTCTGGAGAAGGAGATCAAGATATCCGGTATGCTGAAGAACTGGGTGGTTGTATATCTTGGTAATTTTATCGGAGGACTTCTTGTGGCAGCTGGCGTGGTGTTTTCTCACCAGATCAGTCTTTTCGATAACGGAATGGCGGTTTCTGTGCTCTCTACTGCAGCGGGAAAATGTACGTTAAGCTTTGGAGATGCATTTATCAGAGGAATTTTCTGTAATTTCCTGGTATGTCTTGCTGTATGGATTTCCTTTGCTGCAAAAGATGTGGCAGGCAAAATCATCGGTCTGTTTTTCCCAATCATGATCTTTGTGGTCTGTGGATTTGAGCATAGTGTGGCAAATATGTATTATATCGGAGCCGGTATTTTTGCCAAAGGAGTTCCGGCATATGCGGAAGCGGCAGCGGCGGCAGGCGTAAATCTGGATGTGATCACATGGGGGAATTTCCTGGGAACGAATCTGATTCCGGTTACGCTCGGCAACATTGTCGGCGGCGGTATCTGTGTCGGATGTGTTTACTGGTTTATTTATCTGAGAAATAATCAGAAATAGAAAGATGAAAGAGAAAGAAGGGAAGGAAATGAGTAAGATTTTTCTTGCGGATCCAAAAAGCTGTGACGTAAAAATCGGCAGGCTGTTGGAGAAATTTGAGACAAAAGTAAAAGTATATCCGCCGGGAACCTGTCCGCTGACCGTACAGCTTTCACTGCTTACGGCTTCAAAGAACCAGACTTGCGGAAAATGTGTTCCCTGCCGTGACGGGCTTCCGCAGCTCGAAACATTACTGAAGAGCATCCTGGAAGGTGATGCTACCATGGAGACGCTGGAGCATATGAGACGGCTGGCTACCATGATCCGGGATACGGCGGATTGTGCGATTGGCTATCAGTCAGCTATTGAAGTGCTGCAGGGACTGGATACATTTCGGGAAGAATATGAGAGCCATATTAAAGACCATGTCTGTCCCGGCGAGATGGGACAGAAGGTGCCGTGCATCAATCTTTGTCCGGCGCATGTGGATATCCCGGCATACATTGCGCTGATCGGGGAGGAAGACTATGCGGGGGCGATCAACATGATCCGTAAGGACAACCCGCTTCCGACGGCCTGTGCCATGATCTGCGAACATCCTTGTGAGCAGAGATGCCGGAGAAATCTGATTGACGATTCCATCAATATCCGCGGACTCAAGAAATATGCGGTGGATCAGATTGCGGCAGATAAAGTTGCGGTTCCGAAAGCGAATAAGTCAACCGGTAAAAAGGTGGCAGTCATCGGAGGCGGTCCTGCCGGTATGACTGCAGCATATTTCCTGGGACTTATGGGACATAAAGTGACGATCTTTGAACGCCAGAAAGCTCTGGGGGGAATGCTTCGGTATGGAATCCCGAATTACCGCTTCCCGAAAGACCGGCTGGATGAAGATATCCGTGCGATTTTGTCGGCAGGAGATATTGAAGTCAAGTACGAAGCAAAAGTCGGAACCGAGATTCCGATTGAAGAAATACATAAAGAATACGATGCGATGTTCGTGGCGATCGGTGCACAGGCAGGCAAGCGTCTTCGTCTGGAAGGCAGCGATGCGGGAAATGTGGAATCCGCAGTGGAGATGCTGGATCGGATCGGGAATGGAAATATTCCGGATTATACCGGCAAAAATGTAGTGGTCATCGGTGGAGGAAATGTGGCGATGGATGCGGCGAGAAGTGCAGTGCGATGCAACGCCGAAGATGTGCGTATCGTTTACAGAAGACGTCAGGATGACATGACGGCGCTGGATACGGAAATTGAATCGGCTGTAATGGAAGGCATCGAGCTTTTGACGCTGAAATCTCCGAAGAGCATTGAAAAAGATGCCGAAGGAAACTGTTCGGCACTCATCGTGCAGCCGCAGATGATCGGACCGTATGACCGTGCGGGACGCCCGAGTCCGGTCGATGCGAAAAAAGATCCGGAGAGAATTCCGTGTGAAGTTATCCTGATCGCGGTAGGACAGGATATCGTGAGCCGTCCGTTTGAAGAATTCGGAATGGAGGCAGAACGCGGTGTATTTAAGGCCGGCCTGGATACGGCAGTGGAGAATCTTCCCGGAGTATTTGTCGGAGGAGACTGCGCAACCGGGCCTGCTACGGCAATCCGGGCTATAGCAGCCGGAAAAGTTGCGGCACATAATATTGATGAATACCTCGGTTATCATCATAAACTGAACTGTGAAGCCACAGTGCCAAGTCCAAAAGAAAACAATCGAATTCCGACCGGACGTGCCAACATTACTGAACGTCCGGCATATGAGAGAAAGCATGATTTTGAGCATGTGGAAAATCCGTATACTCATGAGGAGGCAATGCAGGAGGCCGGAAGATGTCTGCGCTGCGATCACTTCGGATGCGGTGTACTGAAAGGGGGACGTGACGAATGATTAATCTGAAAATTGACGGAATTCAGGCAGAAGTGCAGGAAGGAACAACGATCCTTGAAGCAGCAAGATCCGTTGGAATCAGGATTCCTACACTGTGTTATCTGAAAGAAGTAAATGAGATCGGTTCCTGCCGTCTGTGTGTAGTAGAAGTGGAAGGTATGGATAAACTGCCGACCTCCTGCAATACACTTGTCAAAGAAGGCATGGTCGTTCAGACCATGAGTGAACGTGTGGTGGAGGCCCGGAAAATAGTACTCGATCTGCTTCTCTCCAATCACCACAGAGGATGTTTTTATTGCCCGCAGAACGGAAGCTGTGAACTTCAGGATGTCTGCAACGAATATGGAATCGAGGAAACCTCTTATCTTGGAACAAGAAAGAAGATTGAACGTCCGGCTAAAGACAGCCATCCGTTCTTAAGCTACCAGCCGGAACTTTGTATCCACTGTCAGAGATGTGTAAATACCTGCGCAAAGATGACAGGCAGACATGCAATTACTTTGGGAAAGACAGGAATGTTCAATATCATCGAGGCTCCGTTCGGAGAAGACTGGGATATGACATTATGTGAATCCTGTGGAAACTGCGCTCAGGCATGCCCGACAGGAGCAATCACAGAGAAAAGAAAGAAAAAATACCGGACATGGGAGACGAAAAAGGTCCGTACAACCTGTCCGCACTGTGCGACAGGATGCCAGTTGGATCTGATCGTGAAGGATAACAGGATTGTTGATGTAGAGGGAGCGGACGGTCCATCCAATCACGGCCTGTTATGCGTAAAAGGAAGAAGTGCTTCTTTTGATTTTGTGGATTCTCCGGAACGGATCCGTTATCCGCTGATCAAGAATAAAGAGACGGGAGAATTTGAGCGTGCAACCTGGGATGAGGCACTTGACCTGGTTGCCGGAAAGTTTACCGAAATCAGAAATAATTACGGAGGTGAGGCACTGGCCGGTTTTGCCTGCTCACGTTCCACCAATGAAGACGTCTATATGCTTCAGAAAATGGTGAGAACCGCATTCCAGAGCAACAATACCGATAACTGTGCGCGTGTTTGACATGCTCCTACTGTTGCCGGGCTGGCAACCACATTAGGCTCAGGAGCCATGACAAATACGATTTACGATGTCACACACGAATCCGATGTGATCATGCTCGTTGGATCGAATCCGGAACATGCACATCCGGTCATCGGTATGCAGATCCGCCAGGCGGTGGAGAAAGGAACCAGGCTGATCGTAGCTGACCCGCGTGAGATCGATCTTGCAAAGAAGGCGGATATCCACCTGAAATTAAGACCGGGAACAAACGTTGCGTTTGCGAACGGAATGATGCATATTATTATTGAAGAAGGCCTGACGGATGAGACATTCATCAAAGAGAGGACCGAGAACTTTGAAGCAATGAAAGAAGCTGTGAAGGAATACACTCCGGAGCGTGTGGCAGAAATCTGCGGTATTGATCCGGATCTTCTGCGAGAGGCGGCAAGAATGTATGCAACGGCAGATCGCGCACCGATTCTTTACTGTCTGGGAGTTACAGAGCATCATACCGGTACAGAGGGCGTTATGTCACTCTCCAATCTTGCGATGATGGTCGGAAAGATCGGGCGTCCGGGATGCGGTGTAAATCCGATCCGCGGACAGAATAACGTACAGGGTGCCTGCGATATGGGCGCCGCTCCGAATCAGTTCCCGGGTTATCAGAATATCGCTGCACCGGGTATTGTGGAGAAGTTTGAGAAAGCATGGAATACGAAACTTAACCCGAACGTCGGAATCAAAGCGACCGACTGTTTCCCGAAGATGATCTCGGGAGAGATCAAAGGACTCTTCATTTTCGGTGAAGATCCGGTCAGAACAGATCCGAATACCAGTCACGTGATCCATGCGCTGGAATCTCTGGATTTCTTCGTGGTGGATGAACTGTTCATGACGGAGACCGCAAAACTTGCGGATGTAATTCTTCCAGGACGTTCTTATACGGAAAAAGAAGGAACATTTACCAATACAGAACGCCGTGTACAGCGTGTCAGAAAAGCTGTTGAGATTGCAGGCGAGACCAGACCGGATACCTGGATCTTTACGGAGATCATGAACCGTATGGGATATCCGCAGCCGCACCTGACACCGGCAGAGATCATGGACGAGATCTCTTCTGTTACCCCGTCATTTGGCGGTATCAGCCATGCACGTCTGGACAGCGAAGAGGTCGGAGGGCGAGGGCTTCAGTGGCCATGCCCGAATCCGGAACATCCGGGTACTCCGATTATGCATGTGGGTAAATTCGCAAGAGGTTTCGGATATTTCAGGCCGGCAGAATACAAACCATCCATGGAACTTCCGGATGAAACTTATCCGCTTGTACTGATGACCGGACGTATCCTGTATCACTACAATGCATGTGCCATGACAGACAAGACCGAAGGAATCAATCAGATTGCAGGTGAGTCCTTCATTGAACTGAATACTGCTGATGCAGAAGAGCTGGGAATCATGGATGGAGAGATGGTATCCATCTCATCCAGACGTGGATGCATTCAGGCAAAAGCAAATGTGTCCAAAAAGACCCGAAAAGGTGAGTGCTGGATGCCGTTCCACTATCTTGAAGGAGGGGCAAACTGGCTGACGAACGACGCGCTGGACGGAATTTCCAGTACACCGGAATATAAAGTATGTGCTGTGAGAGTAGAAAAAATCAACTGTTGTAATTAGATGAATAGGGACCGGTACCGGTATGGTGCCGGTTTCCTTTCCAATTGCTTGAGAAGGAGGACACATGAGAGTAGAAAATCTGTTTGAACAGGCAGAACTTACAACAGATTCGGTGTGCCTGTACATTGGCCGCGATGGAAAGAAAAAGCAGGAAAATACCCGTGTACTCAAAGAACACAAGATGAGAATCGTCATAAATGAGATTTATACTTTGCATATAATGTGCACTCCTCAGTATCTTACAGAGGCAGTTCTTGGAAGACTTTGTACAGAAGGAATTTCTGATAATATAGAAGACATTGAATCGGTTTATATTTGTAAGGATGGAAGTCTGGCGAATGTAAAAATGGCGGATCCCGAATGGAATATGCCTATAAGCAGAGAAATGCAGCCTGTTTCCCCTTCAAAGTGGAAAGAAGAATGGGTGTTCCGACTTGCGGACATACTGGCAGAAGGAATGCCTCTCCATAAAGAAACCTGGGGAACGCACAGCTGTTTTCTTGCAAAGGAAGGGGAAGTATTGTTCTCCTGTGAAGATATCGGTCGGCATAATGCAATCGATAAAGTGGTGGGGTATGCTCTGCTGAAAGGAATCAATCTCAAAGAATGTATGCTGTATTCCAGCGGAAGAATGCCTTCGGATATGGAAGAAAAAGTCATACGGGCAGGTATACCAATAGCAATCTGCAAAGCAGTTCCGACAGCGGAGGCGGTGGAGCTAGCAGGAAAGTATCGTCTCACACTGATCTGTGCGGCTAGACCGGACCGAATCAGAGTGTATCATGCGTAGAATTGAAGATTCCAGCCCCCAAATTAAAAGAACGATGGAGTGAAGAAATTATGGATGGCCTATTACTAGCCGGCGGAAAGAGCAGCCGTATGGGCGGGCGGCATAAAGGCGAGTTGATATACGAGGATAAGACATTCACAGAACGAATGATAAATGAGTTCGCGAAAGAAGCGGAGACAATCTGGATTTCTTATGGTGATAGAATCCATTACACCGACGACAGATGCCGGATTGTGAGGGATATTTACCCCGGATGTGGTCCAATTGGCGGGATCCATGCGGGGCTTACCGCATGTAAGACAGACGAAATGATGGTATCGGCCTGTGATATGCCCTTTTTGAAAATTGAGCTGTTTCGTTTTTTGAAGAAACGGATAGAGGATGCAGAGGGGCAGGGTCAGAGCGCATACGATGGAGCAGTGCCGTTTTTTAACGGACGTATCCATCCGCTTTCGGCAATTTACAGGAAGGAAAACGTGCTGAAAGTGATGGAAACGCAGATCATTGCGGGAAACTATCGCATTCGGGATGCGCTGAATCAACTGCATGTTCTGTATGTGGATGTGAGTACCAACATGGAATTTGCCAAAATGCTGCAGAATGTAAATACAGTTGAGGAATATCAGAAACTGGTCAACAATAGTCGGTATCGAGAGATTTAGGAAGAAATGGTATTTATAACAGAATAATGATATAATGAAACTGTTCTTTGAGCGAAAGCGTCTAAGTCGAAGAGATATGATGCTAAGCCGGGATGAATCTATCATCCCCGGGGTCTGAATAGAAATGTGAGGGCCTTCCTTATTTGAAAAAAAGAACATGAAGTGGTCGTATTGCGTCTAAATGGCAGTAGGGGGACTTTGTGTCTTTCTGCTGCCTTTTCGCTTTATAACTTTACAGGAGAAAAGGAGAATGATATGGAGCGATTGTCATTGGAAAAAGCCTCCGAAGTATTAATGAATCATGCAGGTAAAATAGAAGAACGGGAAGAAATCTCCCTGTGGGATGCGGTGGGAAGAGTTCTTGCGGAGAATGTGTATGCGCAAAGAAACCAGCCGCCATTTCCCAGATCACCGCTGGATGGATATGCGGTGAGAAGTGATGATATCAAAGGAGCTGCCCATGAACATCCGGTTACACTTCGCGTAATTGATGAGGTAGATGCGGGGCATGTAACGGATAAAAAAGTAGAGCCGGGCGTGGCTGTGCGGATCATGACCGGTGCACCGATCCCCGAAGGGGCTGACTGCATTATCGGGCAGGAGGACACTGATTACGGAGAGAAAACTGTAGCGGTCTACGCGGAAATTCGAGCTTATCAAAACTACTGTTTTGAAGGAGAAGACTATAAAGCGGGAGCAAAACTTCTGGGGAAGGATATGCTGATCGGGGCTGTAGAAGCGGGAGTTTTGGCAAGTCTCGGAAGAGAAAAGGCGGTCGTATACCGAAGTCCGCGTGCGGCGGTATTGACGACCGGAGACGAGCTGATGCTTCCGGGAGAAGAACTTCTTCCGGGGAAAATCTATGATTCCAATCTCTACACATGTGTGACAAAGCTGCAGACCTGGGGTGTACAGGTTACATATAAAGGAAGGGCAGAAGATGATGCAGGAGTGGTTGCAGAACAAATCTGTGAAGCCGCAAAGGACGCGGATATTCTGATCACGACCGGAGGGGTATCGGTTGGGAAAAAGGATATCATGCACGAAGTACTTATACGTTTGCAATGTGAGAAGCTGTTCTGGGGAGTGGCGATTAAACCCGGGATGCCGACGCTTTGTGCGCTCTATCGGGGCAAGCTGCTGATCTGTCTCTCCGGTAATCCGTATGGTGCTGCCGTGAATCTGGAACTTCTGATCCGGCCGGTTCTGGCTAAAATGGCAGGAAGAGAAGATCTAAAGCTTCATCGTCAAAATGTGGTATGTGAAAGTGAGTTTTTGAAGCCAAGCCATGTCACCCGGTACGTCAGGGCAAAATATGCGGATGGACATGTCCGGATTGCAGATGGTTCGAATGATTCCGGAATTCTAAGTACGATGTGCGGGTGTAACTGTCTGATCGAGATTCCGGCAGGAACTTTGAAGGTGGAAAGAGGAGAAACGGTATGTGTTGTGATGATGTAAAAAAATCACCCTTTGTTGCAGCGGTATGCGGTGTGAAAAATTCGGGCAAGACGACACTTCTCATCCGGTTAGTAAAGCTGCTTTCAGACAGAGGAATCCGCACGGCGGTCATTAAGCATGACGGACATGATTTTGAGTGTGATGTGCCCGGAACGGACAGCTATCGGATTCGGGAAGCGGGAGCATATGGAACGGCTGTGTTTTCAAAATATCGTAGTTTTGTATACAAAGAAAACTGCCGGGAAACGATCGAAGAGATGATCGACAGGTTCCCTGAAGCGGATCTGATTTTGGTTGAGGGAATGAAGGACAGTACCTATCCTAAAATAGAAGTAGTCCGCCGGGAAATATCAGATAAGCCGGTTTCAAATCTGGAGGGAAGATTTCTGATTGTCAGTGACTGGGAGAGCGGACATTTCAGAGGGGAACAGTCGGCAGGACTGGATGAAGCAGAAAAAATACTGAAAATTCTATTGGAAAAAGCAAAGATTGAATAAAAAGTTGTTTGGACAACATAATTCCCGTGCTATTTTTGATATACTGTTTCCAGCAAATGGGAACGCAAATGTAGATTGAGGAGATAGATAAATATGAAACTGATAAGAACAGAAGATGCCGTAGGACAGGTTTTATGCCATGATATTACACAGATCATAAAGGGAGTAACCAAAGATGCCGTGTTCAGAAAAGGGCATGTTGTGCGGGAAGAAGATATACCAGTCCTTCTCTCGGTCGGGAAAGAGAATCTGTATATCTGGGAAAAGACAGAGGGAATGCTGCATGAAAATGAAGCGGCTGAAATATTAAGAAAAATCTGCCAGGGAAACGGCATGCATCCTTCCGAGGTCAAAGAAGGAAAAATTGAGCTGATTGCAGATATAGAAGGTGTACTTAAAATTGATGCAGAGAAGCTGAACCGGATCAATTCGCTTGGCGAGATTATGATTGCCAGCCGCCATGGCAATTTCCCGGTCAAAAAAGGGGATAAGATTGCAGGAACCCGAGTGATTCCGCTCGTGATCCATGAGGATAAGATGAAAGAAGCAGAAGCAATCGGCGGGGGCGAACCCATTTTCCAGATCAGGCCATATGAGAAGAAGAAAGTGGGAATTGTAACAACAGGAAGCGAAGTGTATCGTGGAAGAATTCAGGATACGTTTACTCCGGTGATCCTGGAGAAAATAGCAGAATACGGAATTGAAGGAGCCGAGCACGTTATATGTGACGATGATCATACTATGATCACCAAAGCGATTCAGGATATGCTGGATTTGGGTTGCAATATGGTAATCTGTACGGGTGGTATGAGTGTGGATCCAGATGACAGAACACCTCTTGCAATCAAGAATACCGGAGCAGATATTGTGACATACGGGGCACCGGTCCTTCCTGGCGCGATGTTTATGCTTGCTTATTATCAGGGAGAGATTCCGATCATGGGGCTTCCGGGATGTGTAATGTACTCAAAACGGACTATTTTTGATTTGGTACTCCCGAGAATCATGACTGGGGAAAAATTGCAGGCAAACGATCTGAATCTGCTCGGACAAGGAGGCCTGTGCCTTTCATGTCCGGTGTGTACGTTCCCAAATTGTGGATTTGGAAAGGCAATGTAGGAAATGAAAGCGTTATTTGAGGCGATACAGAGAACAGATACAAATCGATTCAATATGGTACTGACAGTTCTGGACGGAGAGAATATCGGAGAAAAAGTCTTGACGTCAGACGGAAGTATTCTGTGGGAAAGTCAGGAACACGGGTTTTTTCGGGGATTTCAGGATGAGATAAAGGCGCTGGATGACAGTGGTGTGATCCGGCTTGGCGGTCACGAAGTCTTTTGTGATGTTCTCGGGAATGAGAAACAGATTGTAATATGTGGAGGCGGACATGTATCGATCCCTGTCATTACACTGGGGGTCATGATGGGATGTGAAGTGACTGTGTTGGAGGACAGGCCGCTGTTTGCGGACAATGCAAGGCGTGCCGGGGCGACAAAGGTCATCTGTGCACCATTTGAAGAGGGATTGGAACAGGTGAAAGGCAATGCGGATACCTATTTTGTGATCGTGACCCGGGGACACCGGTACGATCAGATCTGTCTGGAGAAGATTGCCCGGAAAGAACATGCCTATATCGGCATGATCGGAAGCAGACGGAGAACGACATTGGTAAAGCAGATCCTTGCAGAAAAAGGAATCGACAAGAACGTGTTGGACAGCGTTTACACGCCAATCGGACTGGATATCGGGGCGGAGACTCCGGTGGAGATTGCAGTTGCGATCATGGCTGAGATCATCGAAGTAAAAAATAAAAAGAAACGCACCTGCGGATATACGAAGGAAATTATGCAGGCGGTTCTGAATCCGGAAAGCGGTTCGGAAAGTAAAGTTATGGCTACCATTGTGAAACGGAAAGGTTCTGCTCCGCAGGGAGTCGGGATCAAGATGCTGGTTTTGAGAAGCGGAACGTGTATCGGCACGATCGGGGGCGGATGTATGGAGGCAAATATCATGCAGAAAGCGCTTTTGATGGCGTCGGGAAATGGGCCGGAGGCTGTTATTTGCAAAGTGGATATGACAGGCGCGGACGCTGAGGAGGAAGGCATGGTCTGCGGAGGAGTTGTCAGCGTACTTCTGGAGAGGGTGAAGTAGAACGAAAAGGAGGAAGCTTGGTTGAAAGACAGCTTTGGCAGAGAAATAGACTATATGAGGATATCCATTACGGATCGATGCAATCTGCGCTGCCGGTATTGCATGCCGGACGGGATTTCCTGGATCCCGATGGAAGAGATATTAACATATGAAGAAATAAAAGTCGTTGTGGAAGAAGCGGCAAAACTTGGAATTAAAAAGATCAAAGTGACAGGCGGCGAACCGCTTGTAAGGCTCGGATGTCCGGCACTTGTGGGAATGCTGAAGGAAGTTCCGGGGATTGAGCAGGTTACACTTACAACGAATGGCGTATATCTGGCAGAGTATGCAGAAGAACTGAAGCGAAACGGGCTGGATGCAGTCAATGTAAGCCTGGATACGCTGGATGCGGAGCGGTTTGAGAAAATTACGGGAAGAGATGGCCTGGACGCTGTGCTGGAAGGAATTCAGGCGGCACTTGATCATCAGATACCGGTGAAAGTGAATGTGGTATTGCAGAAAGAAGAAAATGAGACTGAATGGAAGGCGCTTACAGAGCTCACCCGTAATCGGAAACTGGATGTGCGTTTCATTGAAATGATGCCGATCGGGTACGGTAAGCGGTTTGAGCCGGTTTATAATGAAGTGCTGCTTAAAAAATTAAAAGAAGAATACGGAGAATTAGTGCCTGACACGCGGAAACACGGAAACGGACCGGCAGTCTATTATCAGATTCCGGGATTTGAGGGAAGTGTTGGCTTTATCAGTGCGATCCACGGAAAATTCTGTGATCAATGCAACCGGATCCGTATGACTTCAACAGGAGATATCAAAGCATGTCTGTGCTTTGAAGAACGCATATCTGTCAGGGAAGCATTAAGAGTTGGAGACAGGGAAGAGGTGCGGCGGCTGATTGAGGCAGCCATCAGCAGTAAGCCGGCTGCACATCAGTTTGAAAAGAAAGAAATGATTACAGAAAAGCGTGAAATGGCTTCAATAGGAGGATAAAGAATGGGAGAGATTAAAGCAATCTGCATCAGCGAAAGGCGAGGAACGCAGAAAAAAGAAATCCCGGAAGCGCAGATTCTTGAAGACTGGGGAATCGAAGGAGATGCTCACGGTGGAAAGTGGCACCGGCAGATCAGTCTTCTTGCGGTGGAAAAGATCGAGGAGTTTCGCGCAAGGGGAGCAGAAATCGATTACGGAGCATTTGGAGAGAATCTGATCGTAGAAGGTTATGATCTGAGAACACTTCCGGTGGGCACCAGATTCCGAATCGGAGAAGTTCTGCTGGAGCTGACGCAGATTGGAAAAGAATGTCACAGTCACTGTGAGATTTACAAGAAGATGGGGGACTGCATTATGCCGCGGGAGGGCGTATTTACAGAAGTTCTCCATGGCGGTCATATACAGAAGGGAGATCAGATTGAAATGATCCCGCCGGAACCGGACAGACCGTTTACGGCAGCAGTGATCACTCTGAGCGATAAAGGTTTTGAAGGAAAGCGGGAAGACAAAAGCGGACCGCTGATCTGTGAAATGTTAAATAAGGCCGGATATCGTGTGATAGAGACGCAGCTTCTTCCGGATGAAAGGGTGGGGCTGGAACGCCAGATGAAGCGGCTTGCAGACCAGAGACAGGTCAGTCTGATCCTGACGACAGGCGGCACCGGATTTTCATCGAGAGATATCACACCGGAGGCAACAATCGCTGTGTGTGATCGCATGGCAAGAGGAATAGCTGAAGCGATCCGGGGATACTCCATGACGATCACCAAAAGGGCCATGTTAAGCAGAGCCGAATCGGGAATACGAAAAGGAACGCTGATTGTGAACCTGCCGGGAAGCCCGAAAGCAGTGAAAGAATCGCTTGAATTCATTTTACCGGAGCTTGCTCACGGACTTGGAATCCTGAGAGGAAGCGAAGGCGAATGTGCAAGAAAATAAAAAAGAAACCATAGGAGAAAGACAGTTATGAAACTGAGAAAACTGGGTATGAAACTGGCAGCAGTATCGCTGGTGCTTGCAATGGCTGCAGGACTTGTGGCATGTGGTGCAAAGAATGAAGCAGAACCCGAAACTGTGGAAAATGAAGAGACAAAGCGGGAAGAAGAGGCAGAACCGGTAGAAATTCAGGTATTTATTGCGGCAAGTCTGAATACGGTTATGACTGAACTGGCAGAAAAGTATAATGAAGAACATCCGGAAGTGAAGATCACGTTCAATGCTGACAGTTCCGGAACTCTGCTCACACAGATTGAAGAAGGGTATGAATGCGATATTTTCTTCTCTGCCGCACAGAAACAGATGGATCAGCTGGAAGCAGATGGTCTCGTAGTAGAAGGAACGAGAAAAAATGTAGTAAATAATCAGGTCGTTGTTCTTACATTAAAGGACAGTGGGACAGAAGTAACCGGCCTTGAGACTCTCAATAAGGCGAAGAGCATTGCCCTCGCAGGCGGAAGTGTTCCGGTTGGTAAATATACCCGTCAGGCACTGGTGAACCTGGGAATTCTGAATGAGGTCGATGATGTATCTGCAATCACCACAGAAGAAGTGGCAGAGGCACTTGGCGGAGTTGAGATCAGTGAGCAGGCAAATGTTAGCAAGGTGCTTATTGCTGTGACAGAAGGTGCATGCGAAGTGGGAACAACTTACTATTCTGATACATACGGTTATGAAGATAAAGTGGAAATTCTGGAAAAAGTAAGCTATGATCTGACAGGAAATGTTATCTATCCTGTTTGCCAGGTTGATAACAAAGAAGCAGATGACGTACAGAAGAAAGCAGCGGAAGAGTTCCTTGCGTTCATCACATCAGATGAAGCAAAAGCGATATTTGACAGCTACTATTTTGACACAAATGTAGAATAAAAGGAGCAGATGCATGGGAGAAATAGGAAACATACTGGCTTCTCTGGACTTTAGTCCTTTATTCATTTCACTGAAGACCGGAGTTGCCGCAACGATCCTTTCCTTTTTTCTTGGAATCTATGCGGCTCGGAAATGTATGTATGCAAAGGCGGGAGTGAAAGCGGTTCTGGATGGAATCCTTACACTCCCATTGGTGCTTCCGCCTACCGTTGCGGGATTCATTTTATTATTGATCTTCAGTACCAGAAGACCTGTCGGAGCATATCTTTATACGACATTTGACATTAAGATCGTACAGTCCTGGGCCGGATGTGTCATTGCGGCTACGGTGATCGCTTTTCCTCTGATGTATCGGAATGCCAGGGCTGCATTTGAACAGGTGGATGTGAATTTGATCTACGCGGCAAGGACACTTGGAATGCCGGAACGGAAGATTTTCTGGAAGGTTGTCATTCCGGCAGCAGGGCCGGGTGTGGCAGCAGGAACGGTACTGACTTTTGCAAGGGCTATGGGAGAGTACGGTGCGACCTCCATGCTGGCAGGGAATATCCCCGGCAAGACGGGAACCATTTCCCAAAAAATCGCTATGGTCATTCAGGACGGAGACTTTCTGACTGCGGGGGTATGGGTCGTGGTCATGATGGTGATCGCATTTGCGATCGTTGTACTTATGAATCTGATATCCGATAAGAAAATGAAGAACGTCAGACACTGGTAGGAGGAGAAAGAGTGGCAATTGATGTAGAAATCAGGAAACAATTAGGAACGTTCTGTCTGGACGTTCATTTGAAAAGTGCAAGCAGAAGAATCGGAATTCTGGGAGCATCCGGATGCGGTAAAAGTCTGACACTGAAAAGTATTGCAGGAATTGAACGCCCGGATGAAGGATATGTAAATATCAATGACCGCATCCTGCTGGATACGAGAAAGAAGATCGATTTAAAACCACAGCAGAGAAGAGTCGGATATCTGTTCCAGAATTATGCTTTGTTCCCCACGATGACGGTGGAAGAGAATATTGCAGCAGGCCTTACCGGTAAAAAGGCGGAAAAAATGGAGAAAGTGCATCGGATGATGGAACGCTTTCAGATCCGGGGACTGGAGAAACATCTTCCCGGGCAGCTCTCCGGCGGACAGCAGCAGAGAGTGGCGCTGGCAAGAATTCTGGTGTATGAACCGGATGTGATCCTTCTGGATGAACCATTTTCCGCCCTTGATGCACATCTCAGAGACCGCATGTTAAGAGAACTTCTGGAGCTCTTGGAGGATTACGAAGGAACAGCCATTCTGGTATCTCACAGCCGGGATGAGATATACAGCTTCAGTGAAGAGGTCCTGATCATGGAAAACGGAAAAGGAATCTGCATGGGAAAGACAAAAGAATTGTTCGACAATCCACAGTGGGAGGTGGCTGCAAGGCTCACCGGATGTAAAAATATTGTCAAAGTATGCATAGAAAATGGTAGATTTATCGTTCCCGACTGGGGGATTGCATTGGAAGGGAAGATACCGGAGCAGATAAAGTCGATCGGCATTCGTGCGCATGACTTTATTCCGGTCTGGGATGAAGTGCCGGACAATGCGATTCCGGTAGAAGAATGGAACCGCGTTGATTGTCCGTTTGAACGGAAATACTTTATCAAGGCAAAAGCCGGGGAAGAGGATATTTGCTGGTTTGTGCAGCGGGATCTGTATGATGAGATCGATGAAAAAGGAATGCCGAAAGCACTGATCGTGCCGGAGGAGAAAATATTGGTTTTGGGGACGATCATCATGCCATGATACCGGGGCCAAAAGCCCCGGCATCATAGAATGACAGTATAGATATTTTTGATATCGCGATAGCTGAACCGTTTTTCTTCTCACTCTTAACTCGCTTGTATTGGCGAAGAAGCAGATCGGCGGAGTAGCAGGCGCATCGCTGTCCTGGGAATGCATACCCAATTTTCTGTACCTCAACATTCGCGATGCTTCTAGTGGATAGTTCAACCACAATATCCATGATCAGTAGTGAACTTTCATCTGCAATGCGGGTAGAATCATTCTGACATAGGCAAATCCTCCTTGGTAAAAAAATAGTGTTGTTTGTTTCATCATTAGCGGGTTATTGCCTCGAAAGGGAAGCACCGAAAATGAGACGCCTTACGGCGAGAAAAATAGCAGATAGAATCCTGCTGTGTTATGATAAAGTCAGAATGACATGAGTAGATGAAAAGTGCAAGATCAAGGCATGAATCGATATGATAATCTTGAAAAAGGATTGAGGGTATCATAAAATGGAAGACAGGATCAGTATGAAAGCTCAGAAATCGGCTAAGAGGGTATTTGAATGATAAAAGAGAAGAATAAGACGGAATGTAAAAAAGAAATACTTCAGAGTATATTATTCCGCAATATGGAAAGAGAACGTGTTGAACGCACGCTATGCTGTTTGAACGGTAAAATGCGCCAATACAAGAAAAGAGAAATGATCATTTCGGAAGAACAACTGGTTCAGGAAATCGGAATTCTCATTTCGGGTGAGTTATGCAAAGTTCAATATTATTCAGATGGAACAGAACAGATGGTTCAAATGCTTCTTCCATCTTATATGGTGGGACTGGAAATAGCTGTCAGCATGAAAAAAACAAGCCCGTATTCGGTGTATGCTTCTGAGAATTCTATAATATACTGGTTCCCGGTCAGATATTTAGAGCAGGAAGGCTATCTTCCGGAAAGTGAACGCATTTTTCTGTACCAGCAGACAGTTCAGTTTCTGGCAAATGAGGATATTCGCAAATATAGAAAGATTGAGATTTTGTCTGCAAAAAGTGCGAGAGGCAGAATTGAGAAATATTTGAGGATTCAGATGATCCGATACAAAAGCCGGGAGTTTGATATCGATTTCAATAGAGAGCAGCTGGCCAGTTATCTGGGATTGAATCGCAGCGTGTTGTCGCATGAATTAAAGAAGATGGAAAATGAAGGGATTCTTACGGTAAGGAAGAACCATTTTGTGATACATGAGGAGACGTGATAAAGAATTCATATAGGGCAGCAGAACGCTGCCCTGCTAAAAAAATAAAATGATTACTGTGTTGCCGTAATCTCACTAAGATACCGGTAAACAGTTGCTGTTGAACAGGAGAATTTTCTGGCGACAAAGGAGATAGCACCTTTAAGTTTGAAAAGTCCCTGTTCATTTAATTTACTGATGATCTCTTTACGTTCATGTTGATTTAGCCGATCAACAGGAGTTCCAAGTGTGGAGGTGCAGTCGTCAAAGATTTTTTGCATTAGCGAACTGATATCCATAGGAAAGCTTTCCATAATCTGGACAGGTTCTTCGGGAGCAGTTGTGTCAGATACAGATAAGGTTTTCTGGAAAACAGGTGTATTTCCGCGGAAAGAGGCAGGATGTATGATGGAAAGCATTCGTTCATGAAGTTCGTTGTAACGGCTGTCATCAAAATTGATGCATAACATACCGATTGGTTTGCCGGATTCGTCCTTGATGAACATCGTAGAAGAACGGAGGACATGACCATTTTCTGCTATCCCTTTATAGTTGGATAAATAATTCCGGTCTTCGTAGAGCTTGGAAGAAAGCATCTGAAGTGCGGCATTGGTAAGTGGGCTTCCTACGGACCGCCCGCTGATATGTCCGTTGGCAATGGCGATGATAGATCTGTTGTCAGAAGATAGATCCTGTAGGACGACTTCGTAATCCGGTCCAAGAGTCTGCCCGAGAAATTCAACCAGAATCTTGTATTGTTGTAATATATCTGATGTCATAAATTCATTCCCTCGCTTTGTTTTCCATGATTTATTCCATAGCGGTCATGCTATATAGAAAATGATTCTAATAATATTATGGCACGCAGAGTAATTTTTTTCAACACTCAAAAAAATTTGTGGGATTATCTGAAAACGGTTGACACGAAAAAAATATAGTGATAAATTATTCTTATAATAATAAATTAAATTTAAATCAATGAATCGAAGAAAAGGAGAAAAAACAATGAAAACTATTTTAAGTACAGACAAAGCACCTCTTGCAATTGGTCCATATTCACAGGGAATCAATACTGGAAATCTTCTTTTCCTTTCCGGACAGCTTCCGATATGTCCGGAAAAAGGGGAAATTGTTGCAACTGATATTGAAGGACAGACAAGACAGTCTTTGGAGAATGTAAAGGCAATACTTGCATCTGCAGGATGTACAATGGATGATGTAGTGAAGACAACGGTATTTTTACAGGATATTGCTGATTTTGCTAAGATGAACGGGGTTTATGCAGAGTTTTTCAATGAGGGAAATTATCCTGCAAGATCTGCATTTCAGGTAGCGGCTCTTCCGAAAGAGGCATTGGTAGAAATCGAAGTAGTTGCCCTGAAAGCAGAGTAGTAGAAAGCGATGAATAAAGCTGTGAGGCTTACCAGAGAACTGATTCGGATTGACAGTACGAATCCGGGAGCTGGTGAGCAGAATGTAGCAGAGTTTATTAAAGATTATTTAGCGATTCCTGGAATCGTAATAACAGAAGACGAGGTGTCTGATAAACGGAATAATCTTGTAGCTGAGATTGAAACAGAACAATTTGGAACGGAGGTTCCCGGATTGGTTCTCATCTGCCATATGGATACGGTGGTAGCCGGAAAGGGCTGGAATAGAGATCCTTTTGGGGCGGAACAGGAAGAGGGACGAATCTATGGTCGTGGTGCCTGTGATATGAAGTCCGGTCTGGCCTGTGCACTTGCAGTATTTAAAGAAACAGCACAGGCTGTAGAGCAGGGAACAATCAGACTGAAGCGCCCGATTCGACTTATCTGTACGGTTGACGAGGAAGGTGATATGAATGGCGTAGAATGCGCTGTCAGACTTCACCGGGTACATAAGGAAGATTGGGTCATGGATTTGGAACCAACAAATGGACAGATTCAAATGTCTCATAAAGGCAGATTCTGGATGGAAATCAGTGCCCACGGGGTGACAGCACACGCCAGCAAACCAGAGCAGGGAGCAGATGCGATTGCTGCAATGGCCGAATACATCAGTTATATGAGAACAGCATTTACGCAGTTTCCTGCTCACTTAGAACTGGGTAGGACAACGATAACATTTGGTCAGATCCAAGGTGGTTATCAACCCTATGTTGTACCAGACGAATGTAAACTGTGGGTGGATTGTCGTCTGACACCGCCGACGACTGACACGAAAGTCATAGAAATAACAGACAGAGCAATTAAATATGCAGAACACGCGGTACCAGGCGTAAAGTTCGAATATAGGGTGACCGGAAATCGTCCTTATATTGAAAAGAATGATGAGTCAGGTCTTTTAAGAGCACTGAAAAAAGCTGTCAGTACAGTTGCGGGACAAGAACCTCTTATACGTCCATTTCCAGGATATACCGATACTGCAGTCATAGCAGGCATGCTAAAGAATAGAAATTGTCTGTCTTACGGCCCGGGTGATTTGAAATATGCACACAAACCGGATGAATTCGTGAAAATAGCGGACATCGAACGGTGCGAAAACGTGCTTAGACAATTAATTTTACAAATTCAAGAGGAGACGTAGTGTTGCCCTGCGTCTCCTTTTCATATTCTACGTTGCCCCACTCCTCGGCGGACCAATCCGGTTCGCATTCCGCCACTCTCTTGGCGATACCCCGTAAACATTTTTAAACGCACGTGAGAAATGCAGCTGATTCGGGTATCCGACTGCATTTCCAATATCACCGATACTGAGCTGAGTCAGCTTCAGAAGCTCTGTTGCTTTCTGCATACGATAGCTCATCAGAAACTCCTGTGGTGATTTCCCAATGGTATCGTGAAAAATCTTCCCAAAATAGCTGCGGTTGAGCCCGCAGAATGCGGCGATATCTTCGACAGAAATATCATTCTGGAAATTCTGTTCAATAAAGGAGAGCGCTTCTTTTATATAAAAATCCCGCAGGCGCCCGCCCTGTTTCAGCCGCATCGTTTCAGCAGATCGGGTCATATAATCCAGAAAGAGATATAAATGCCCGATCAGGTGAAGAGGGGATTTGTCTGCATTTTTTACGATATACAGCATTTCTTCCATCATATTCTGGCGCAGATCCTTAGAATTTGCATGATAGATCGGACTGTCTTTGGTGATTCCGGCAATTTCGATCATTTCGCGCACTTTCAGACCGTCAAACTCCAGCCAGGCATATTCCCAGGGGAGGTTTTTGTCGGCAACATAGGTGCTGATCTGACCTGGAAAGAGCATGAAGCCCTGTCCGCTTTTGATCTGATAGGTCTGGGTCACTCCTTTGGAATCATCCGCCATCAGAGTTCCGGTTCCGGAAATAACATAATGGAATAAATAATGATTTCGCGCGGCAGGACCGAACGAATGCGCAGGGGTGCATTGTTCCCAGCCAAACTGATAAAGATCGAGATCGACAAAATTTTCATTCGGAAAAACGGAAAACAATAAATCACTCATAGGGGCATTCTCCTGACTTTGAAACTATAAAACTCTGGTATCATTATATATCAAAATGCGTCATTATTTCAAATATTAGGAATAAAAACTGCATTTTGGCATAAAATCCCCAAAATACAGCTATTTATGATAGCATTTTGAAATGTTATAATGAACTTACAAACAAACACCGGAGCACGGAAGTTATGAGAAAGGAGCAAAATGAGAGATGCGAAGAAAAGGAAAAGCATTAGTAAGCGTACTTTTGAGTGTTACAATGGTTGCGGCGATGATGTTGACAGCCTGTGGAAACAAGGAGGGAGACGGCAAGATTGAAATCAATCTGGTGCAGTACAAACCAGAAGCTGTCGACGCGTTTGAGGCAATTGAACAGAAATTCAATGAGACGCATGATGACATTCATCTTACCATTGAATCTCCAAGTGACGCAATGACAATTTTAAAGACCAGATTCATCAGAGAAGATAATCCGGATATCATCGGAATCGGAGGAGATGTCAACTTTTCATCTTTTGTTGATTCAGACATGCTGATGGATATCTCCGATTTTGAAGGCCTGAATGACATCAAACAGGCGTACAAAGATATTGATAAGGCGCTTGAGTATGTTCCGGAAGAAGGTATCTACGCAGTGCCGTATGTAGCAAATGCTGCCGGAATCCTGTACAACAGAGGGATGTTCGAAGAATACGGATGGAAGATCCCGGAAACATGGGATGAATTTATCGCACTCTGCGATGAGATTCAGTCGGAAGGTATCCTGCCGCTGTATTTCGGATTTAAGGACACCTGGACCACACTGGCACCATGGAATGCAATGGCAGTAGGTCTTTGCGAGCCGGATGTATGCCGTCAGGTAAACAAAGGTGAGACGACATTTACCGATGAGTACCGTGAAGTGGCTGAAAAAATGCTGGAGCTTCTGCCATATGGACCGGACGATCCGTTTGCCTACGATTACAACGGAGCATGTACTGCTTTCGCAAATGGAGAATCTGCGATGTATACGATCGGAAGCTATGCAGTTCCACAGATCAAATCTGTAAATCCGGATATGGATATCGATTCTTTTGTATTCCCGGTCAATGACAGGGAAGAGGACAATGTGCTGAACTCCGGTATTGACCTTCAGTTCTGTGTGATGGCAGACTGCGAGAATAAGGAAGCAGCATATGAAGTACTTCGTTTTCTCCTGGAAGATGAGAGTATCCAGGAGTACCTTGACAACCAGAATGCAGTACCGTGTAAAGAAGGCGATTTCGAACTGCCGCCTATGCTGGATGGCATGAAATCTTATATTGATGACGGAAGAATGGCCGATTATCAGGATCATTACTATCCGGCCGAAATGTCGGTGGATGCACAGATCCAGACCTTCCTTATGAAGCAGGATGTCGATGCTTTCCTTGCGAAATTCGATAAGGACTGGGTACGTTATAACAGGGATATTATCCGGAAAGTAGAAGCATATGAAGCAGAACATCCGGATGAAGACTAGAGAAAGGGGAACCGGAACATGGATAAAAAAGGAATGACAGGACGGAAACGCACGTTTCTTATGATTACAATCCCGATTGTGTTATTATTCTTCTGTTTTAATACACTGCCTCTGATTCAGGGCATTATTTACAGTTTTACAAATTTCAAAGGTTACGGCAGCTATGACTGGGTAGGACTTCGAAACTACATTGACCTGTTCCAGGATTCGCGGGTAGGCAACTCCTATCTGTTCACCTTCAAACTTGCAATCTGTGCAACGATCGTGGTAAATGTAATCAGTCTTGTACTTGCATTGGGGCTGAACAGTAAAATCAAATTCAAGAGTGCGCTTCGCGGAGCATACTTTGTACCAAATATTCTTGGTGCATTGGTTGTTGGTTACATCTTTAACTATTTCTTTACATATATTCTTCCGGCATTCGGCAAGATGATCGGAAGCGGAACGCTTGGTTCCAGTATGCTGTCCAATGAGAAGCTGGCATGGGTTGCGGTTGTAATTGTATGTGCATGGCAGTCCATTGCGATGAACACGATTATTTATATTTCCGGTCTGCAGACAGTGCCGGAGGATGTATACGAGGCCGGTTCCATCGACGGAGCGACAGGCTGGAAGAAATTCAAGAATCTGACCTTCCCTCTGATCCTTCCGTTCTTTACTATCAACATGGTGCTCTGTGTGAAGAACTTCCTGATGGTGTTCGATCAGATCATGGCATTGACGAAAGGCGGCCCTGCACAGAGTACAGAATCCATCTCCTACCTCATTTACCAGAATGGTATGGGCGGCGGACAATTTGGATTTCAGAGTGCCAACGCGGTAATCTTCTTTATAGTAATCGTTGGAATTTCCGTATTCCAGCTTGGAGTATTAGGTAAGAAGGAGGAGCAGTTATAATGAAGAAAAAAGTAAATCAAAAAGTAAACTGGCCGGTTACGATTTTGCTGATCCTGGGGCTGATTACAGTTGCATTTCCGCTTTATATGACAATTGTGATCGCATTCAAACAGCCGTCAGAAATGACGAACAGTATCAGCGGAATCCTTTCTCTTCCTAAGAGCTGGAGTCTCTCCAACTTCGCGGAAGCCATGAGAGTCACCGATTTCTGGCATTCTTTATTTAACAGTATCCTGATCACTGTACTGACGGTTGTGATCTCCATTGTGATCCACTCCCTCATCGGATACGCGATTGGTAGAAATAAAGGACACAGCAAATTTTATAATTTTGCATATCTCTACATCGTCAGCGGTATGTTCGTACCCTTCGCAATCCTGATGATGCCTCTGGTAAAACAGACTGCGCGTCTCGGGCTTGCGAACTGGGTTGGCGTGATCATCCTTTATGTGGTATTCTATATGCCGATGAACGTACTTCTTTATTCCGGCTATCTGGTAAATATTCCGATGGCACTGGAAGAAGCCGCTTATGTGGACGGCGCGACAACATGGCAGACTTATTGGAAAATCATTTTCCCGATCATGAAGCCAATGCATGCGACTGTTGCAGTTCTGACCGCACTCGGAACATGGAATGACGTTATGACTCCGCTTGTCATTATGTCAGGTTCCGGTATGACAACCCTCCCACTGGCACAGATGACATTCCAGACGCAGTTCGGAACCAATTTTAATCTGGCATTTGCGTCCTACTTGCTGGCACTTCTGCCAATTCTGATTTTCTATCTGATCTGTCAGAAACAAATACTAAATGGTGTAGTAAATGGGGCTGTAAAATAAGAATCAAATGTATATAATATAAGGTGAAAGTAAGGGTCAAAATTAATTTTGGCCCTTGCGTTGTAACAACAAAAAATATGGCAATTACAAATGGAGAGACAGCATGAGCATTATTTTTGAAGAGAAGACAAGAATATTTACATTAGACACAAAAGAAACGACATACCAAATGCAGGTAGATGCATACGGATATCTTCTTCATCTTTATTATGGAAGGAAAGCAAAAGGATGTATGGATTACCTTATTACTTGCGCTGACAGAGGCTTTTCGGGAAATCCGTATGAGGCGGGTGAGGATCGTACCTATTCGATGGATGCGCTCCCGCAGGAGTATCCCTGCAGAGGAACGGGCGATTATCGGAGTACGGCATTGATTGTCCGTGACGGCGCGGGAATCACGGGAAGTGATCTTAAGTTTCGTGGATATGAAATAAAAGATGGAAAATACAGTCTTCCGGGGCTCCCGGCAGTCTATGCTTCGGAGAAGGAAGCCGAAACTTTGGAAATTGATCTTGTGGATCCGGTAAACGGATTGGAAGTGACTTTATTATATGGTGTTCTTCCGGAGGAGAATATCATTACCAGAAGTGTCATAGTCAAAAATGCGGGGAAACATAAGCTTTATCTGGAAAAAGTGCAGTCTGCCTGTCTTGACTTTGTAGGAGGAAGATATGATGTAATCAGCTTCTATGGGCGCCATGCGATGGAACGAAATTTCCAGAGAAGTGAAGTGCTGCATGCAAATACAGTGATCGGAAGCCGCAGAGGCACATCCAGCCATCAGTACAGTCCGGTAGTCATTCTTGCAGGACACGAGACAACCGAATCACATGGAAGCTGCTATGCGATGAACTTTGTTTACAGTGGTGAATTTAAGGCGGAAGTTGAGAAAGATCAGTATAATCAGACGAGAATGCTGATGGGGCTTCAGGATGAAGCATTCTGTTATCCGCTCGACGTGGGTGAAAGTTTCTTCGCACCGGAAGTAATCCTTACTTATACGGATCAGGGACTGAACCGTCTTTCTCAGAATCAGCACGCATGTATCCGGAAACATATTTGCAGGGGAAAATATAAGAATCAAGTGCGGCCGGTGCTTCTGAACAGCTGGGAAGCCTCTTATTTTGATATTACAGGCGAATCTCTCTGCCGGCTTGCCAGACATGCCAAAGAAGCCGGAATCGAAATGCTGGTCATGGATGACGGATGGTTCGGCAAACGGAACGATGACAACAGTGGTCTGGGAGATTGGTATGTCAACGAAAAGAAACTGGGAATGCCATTAAGTGAACTGATTCAGAAAGTCAATGCAGAAGGCTTGAAATTCGGAATCTGGGTGGAACCGGAGATGATAAGTGAAGACAGTGATCTGTACCGCGAGCATCCGGATTGGGCTTTTGCGATACCAGGCAGAAAGCCTGTTCGAAGCAGAAATCAGCTTGTACTTGATTTTTCACGTAGGGACGTGGTAAATTATATCTATGATAAAATCTGTGAGGTACTTGATCAGGGAAATATAGAATATCTGAAATGGGATTACAACCGTAGTATTGCAGAGGTCTACTCGGCAGCGGCAGGTGAGCAGGGAAGAGTCCTCTATGATTATATACTTGGACTTTATGATTTCCTGGAGCGTCTTGTGAACCGCTATCCGGATATGCTGATTGAAGGATGCAGCGGAGGAGGCGGCAGGTTTGATGCGGGGATGTTATATTATACACCGCAGATCTGGTGCAGTGATAATACCGATGCGGCAGACCGGATTCGGATTCAATATGGAACTTCATTCGGGTTCCCGGTTTCAGCGGTGGGTTCTCATGTATCTGCAGTTCCGAACCATCAGACAGGCAGAACGATGCCGATGAATACAAGAGGCGTTGTGGCAATGGCCGGAACCTTTGGATATGAGCTTGATCTGGGCAAACTCGGCAGTGAAGAAAAAGAAGAAATCCGCAGACAGATTCAGGATTATCATAGATATGCAGATCTGATTCAGAACGGAACCTATTTCCGCCTGACCAATCCCTTTGAAGATGAGACGGGAGCATGGGAGTTTGTCTCAGAGGATCGAAGTGAAGTCCTGTTAAATATCGTGATGCTGGAGATGCATGGAAATATGACTGCTTCTTATGTCAGACTTCAGGGGCTGGACGAAGATGCCATGTATAGGAATCAGACTACAGGTGCGCTTTATAGCGGGGCGGCACTGATGGATGCGGGAATTCCGGTTCTGGCAAGTATGAGTGAGTACCAGGCGATACAGATTTATCTGGTGAGAAACTGATAGAGAAAGGACGTTAATATTATGGTTAATGCAGATACAGTATTTCAGAAAAGGATGAATAAACACCACGATGAATTAAAATGGCTCTATATGGAGTTGTACCATAATGAAGATATGTTCGCAGAATTATGTTCTCAGATGTATGAATATTATACCAACCGGCATGAATCTCTGAAAGAGAGAGATCTGATCCGGGAAGAGAATCCGGGATGGTTCAAGAAGAACGATATGCTGGGAATGATGATGTATATCGATAATTTTGCAGGCAATCTGAAAGGTGTGCAGGAGAAGCTTTCCTATCTGGAATCATGTAATGTAAACTGTATTCATCTGATGCCGTTCCTGGATTCTCCGAAAGGAAAATCTGACGGAGGATATGCGGTTGCCGATTTCCGCAAGGTGAAGCCCGAGCTTGGAACCATGGCGGATCTGGCGGATCTGGCGGAGGATTGTCATAAGAGAGAGATGAATCTCTGCATGGACTTTGTAATGAATCACACTTCCGAAGATCATGAATGGGCAGTAAAGGCAAAGAACGGCGACGGAGAATATATGAGCCGTTATTTCTTCTATAACAATTATGATATTCCGAGAGAATTTGAAAAAACGGTTCCGCAGGTGTTCCCGACAACCGCACCGGGGAATTTTACATGGGTACCGGAAGCCGGACATTTTGTAATGACGACATTTTACCCGTATCAGTGGGATCTGAATTATCGGAATCCGCGGGTATTCAACGAAATGATGTATAATTTCCTGTTCTTCGCAAATCAGGGAATGGACATCATCCGGATCGATGCAGTTCCTTATATCTGGAAACAGCTCGGAACCCCGTGCAGAAACCTTCAGCAGGTACATACCATTGTCCGTATGATGCGCATGATCGGTGAGATCGTCTGCCCGAGTGTGGCACTTCTCGGTGAAGTAGTCATGGAACCGGAGAAGGTAGTTCCGTATTTTGGTACGGTAGAAAAGCCGGAATGTCATATGCTTTACAACGTAACGACCATGGCAACCACATGGAACAGTGTCGCAACCAAGGATACACGCCTGTTGAAGAAGCAGCTTGATATCGTAAACAGCCTTCCGAGGGAATATACATTCCTGAATTATCTCCGTTGCCATGATGATATAGGATGGGGACTTGATTTTGGCACTCTGAGATCATGGGGAATGAAAGAAGTGGAACACAAACGGTTCCTGAATGATTATTTCACAGGTAAATTCGAGGGAAGTCCGAGCCGCGGAGAACTCTACAACGATGATCCTGTCACACAGGATGCAAGATTCTGCGGAACAACAGCTTCCATGTGCGGAGTAGAAAGCGCCGGATTTGAACAGAATGCTCAGAAAATGGAAGAAGCTATCCGCATGGACCTGATGCTTCATGCCTATATGCTCTCCCAGTCCGGTATCCCAATGCTGTACAGCGGAGATGAAATCGGACAGGTCAATGATTATACTTATAAGAAAGATCCGGATAAATGCGTAGACAGCCGCTATATTCACCGCGGCGCGTTCCGGTGGAATCTTACAGAAAACTGCCAGAATCCGGATACTGTCCAGGGAAAGATCTTCCGGGCATTGTCGAAACTGGAACAGATTCGTAAAAACGAAGCAATTTTCGATGCTTCCGCCAATGTATATACTTACGACGTTCATGATACCGCGATTCTTGGCATCATGCGTGAAAAAGATGGTGAGAAATTCTACAGCTTCTACAATTTCAGTGACCAGGAAAGAACTGCATGGATGTACGAAGAAGGGGAATATGAGAACCTGATGACCGGAGAAAAAACAGAGCTCAAAGATATCAGGATTCCGGCACATGACTTTATCTGGGCGATGACTGCGAAGGATAAAGATGAGATGGAAGAAGATGTGGCGGAAGAAGCTATAGCGGAAGCAGTTGTGGCGGAAGACGTTATAGAGGAAGAGCCGATCGCGGAAGAAAGTGTAATAGGTGACGCGGCAGAAGAATCTTCGGAAACAGTGACTGCGCCGTTAGAAGAAAAAAAAGAACCTGTGAAGCCGGTTTCAGTTCCGAACAAGAACAAAAAGATCAGAAATGTAAGTAAAAGAAGAGCGGCAAAAAAACATAATAAAGTATAGTAATGTCTAAATGAACAGCCAGTCTGCAAACTTGCCGGCAGATTGGCTGTTTTTTGATTGCTGTAATCTAATGACTATAAAATTGACACATCCATCTTCATTATTTACCTATCAGCATCAAAAGAAATTAAGTAAAATATAATTGAAAATTATGTGGATATGAATATCTGGGCTGTACCTATGTCGGTACGTTGGAAAAAGGGGACAATTTTGGTATTCGGGTTATGGATGGCGACAATCTTTCAAAGATGTTGAAACCATATGAAGAAATGGGAATGCTGTCCGACGAAGTGAAAGCTGATTTGAAACAATTTTACAGAGAACATAGAAGATAGATAGAGTGCGAAGGGAAGCGTTACTTTATTATGAAAATTGTAATATTACACGGGTAAAGTCATAAAGGAAGTACATACATGGTGGCGAGAGAATTGGCAGGCAAGGTCGGCGGCGAGATTGATGAGTTCTTTTTGCCGCGAAATTTCAATAAGCACTGCACGGGGTGTTTTACCTGCTTTCAGACAGAATTATCAAAATGTCCGCATTACAAAGAACTGGAGCCATTAGAAAAGGCAGTTCTCAGCGCGGATCTTATCATCCTGGCAAGTCCGGTTTATGTATACCATGCTTCCGGTCAGATGATGAGTTTCCTGGATCATTTCGGAACCTGGTGGATGATTCACAGACCAAGGCCGGAAATGAGCAGAAAGCAGGCAGTTGCGATCAGCACGGCTGCCGGAGGCGGAATGAAAAGTACGGTGAAGGATATGGCGGACAGTCTTGAAATGTGGGGTATTTCAAAAGTGTACCGTCTGGGAATCGGTGTTCAGGCAGCGAGACCGGATGAAATTCCGGACGGGATTAAGAAGAGTATCCATAGGAAAACGGATAAGATGGCTGGGCAGATTCGGGAAAATGCAGGAAAACAGGGATGCAACAGGCGCGCAAAAATGTGGTTCTATTTGATGCGCATGGCTCATAAGCATTTTGCGCCGATGGAACCGGATTACGGATATTGGGAAGAACGGGGCTGGCACGGAAAGAAGCGGCCCTGGAAATAAAAGATCAAGTCAGCGGGAGGATGGAATTGGACCGAAAAGTATATTGGTGCGAAAACAGCAGTTTGTATTAAAACGGTAATAATTGTGTAAAATGATTTACAGAAACGTAAAAATAGTATAGCAGGTATTGCTAATTCGGAAGTTGATTGGTAAAATAACAGAGAAAACGATATCACAGAAAAGAGACATTAGAAATGAGGTAAAGAATGAACAGTCTGAATGAATGCAATGATAAGAAGATTCCGGGAAGCATTATTCCGGACCTGTTTTTGTCCTTTTTTAAAATAGGTTTATTCACTTTTGGCGGCGGTCTTGCGATGCTTGCACTGATCGAGGAACAGTGTGTAGAAAAGAAGCATTGGATTACGCACGATGAAATGATGTATGTGACAATCATAGCAGAATCAACACCTGGACCGATTGCAATAAACTGTGCAACCTTTGTGGGATATCAGCAGGCGGGACTATCAGGAGCCCTTGCCGCAACAGTCGGAGTCGTTTTACCTTCATTTTTCATCATTTATCTGATATCCATGTTTCTGAACCAGTTTTTGGAAATCAAAATTATCGCAAATGCATTCAAAGGAATCAAGGCTGCAGTCGGAATCATCATTCTGGATGCGGCAGTCATGATGATACGCAAGATGAATAAAGACAGGATCACGCAGGGAATCATGCTCGTGTCGTTTGCGGCCATGTTTCTGATCCAGATATTCTCCTGGAACTTTTCTTCGATCAGCCTGATGATTATTGCGGCAATTTTCAGTCTTGCGCTTTATCAGATCAATGTGATACGCCATGGAAAGGAGAAAAGAGAAAAATGATTTATTTTGAGCTTTTCCTGGCATTCTTGAAAGTGGGATGTTTTTCTTTCGGAGGTGCATATGGTGCGATTTCTCTGATACGTGACGTTGTTCTGACGCATGGCTGGCTCAGTGAAGAAACGCTGACCTATATGATTGCCGTCAGCGAAAGCACGCCTGGTCCGATCATGGTGAATCTTGCGACCTATATCGGCCTCAGCCAGGCTGGCATATCGGGAGCAGTTTTGGCAACATTTGCAGTCGTTCTCCCTGCATTTGTGATTATTCTGCTGTTTGTAGCTGCCTTAAAGAGAGTATGGAATCATGGCTGTGTACAAGCCGTCATCGGAGGCCTGAAGCCCTGCGTCATCGGAATCATCCTCGCAACAGGAGTAACCATGATCCTGGGAAACTGCATCCGGTTGGAGGAAAATGTGACGGCAGACATACGTTCTGTCATCGTCACGGTCATTCTCGGAGCTGTTCTTTTTATCTTTAAATATCTGTTGAAGAAAAAGATTTCTCCAATGTGGATCATTCTATGTTCTGCGATCCTGGGAATTATAATATGGGGAATCAGGTGACCGCGTCAGCCAGTCACCCGTCCCGTCAGTCAATATACCGGAACAACCAGGTGTCTCACAAGACCGTGGAAAACGCCGGCACTTAATGGCAGCAGCCGCATAAGCGGCGCCCTGGCATTTAGTACCGCTGCGTTTTCCCCCGAGCGAAAGCGGGTCTTGTTAGACACCTGGTTGTGGATAATTTTCGATACAATCCCATTTCCCCATTCCCATTCCCCCAAAAAAGTGATACAGTATAAGAAAAAGAATTGTAAATGTTTTCTCAAGGAGGAAGAAATAATGGCAAAGAATATTTTCGAGCCTATGATGGCAAAATTGAAAGCAGATCCGAAAAAGATCGTATTTACCGAAGGAACCGATGAAAGAATTCTGGAAGCATCTTCTCGCTTACTTCAGGACGGTTTCCTTACACCTGTTCTGGTTGGAAAAGTTGAAGAAGTAAAAGCCGCTGCTGAAAAATTCGGATTTGATATCACCGGAGCAGAGATCGTTGATCCGGATAACTTTGATAAATTCGATGAGATGGTTGAACTGTTCTGCGAACTTCGTAAGAAAAAAGGCGTGACACCGGAGCAGGCAAAAGAAGTATTAAGCCATGCAAACTACTTCGGAACCATGCTGGTTAAGATGGGACTTGCTGATTCTCTTCTTGGAGGAGCAACCTACTCTACAGCTGATACCGTTCGTCCGGCTCTTCAGGTTATCAAGACAAAACCGGGCAACAAGATCGTTTCTTCATGCTTCATTCTTGCGCGTCCGACAGCAGACGGAGAGAATGAGATACTTGCAATGGGAGACTGCGCGATCAACCTGAAACCGACCGAAGATGATCTGGTTGAGATCGCCGGAGAGACCGCTGCATGCAGTAAATTATTCGGCATCGATCCGAAGGTTGCATTCTTAAGCTACTCTACACTCGGATCCGGAAAGGGAGAAGATGTAGACAAGATGCGCAATGCTACCGCAAAAGCAAAAGAACAGTTCCCGGATCTTGCAATCGACGGAGAATTACAGTTCGACGCTGCTGTTTCACCACGTGTAGCCCAGACAAAATGCCCGGACAGCAAAGTGGCAGGACATGCAAACGTATTTATTTTCCCGGATATCAATGCAGGAAATATCGGATACAAGATTGCGCAGCGCCTCGGCGGATTTGATGCATACGGACCGATCCTTCTCGGACTGAATGCCCCGATCAATGACCTGTCCCGCGGATGTAACGCAGACGAAGTTTACGTAATGGCCATCCTGACAGCCGCACTTGCTTAATTTTCAAAAGTACGCGAATCGAGCTCTCTTTCTGATGAGGAAAGGGAGCTTTTCTTCTACTGGGATTCCGAACAATGGTATTCTACTCTGTTATTATATTTTCTAATAGTGATAGCGTAACACAGATGAACATGTTAAAATATAAACAAAGATTCTCTGAAATACAAGTCTAGAAAAGAGGTAGAAAATGAGTAAAGAGTCATTATTACTGCAGCCATTAAAAGTAGGAAATCTGACATTAAAGAACCGTATCATGTTCCCGCCGCTTACTACCGGATATGAAGAGCGGGACGGATCGATCGGGGAGCGGAGTTTTCATTTTTATGAAAGACTGGCAAAAGGGGGAGCTTCTTATGTCGTGATCGGAGATGTAGCTCCGGTCAATACTGCATCGCCGACGCCGAAGCTGTTTGATGACCGTCAGATTCCGGCATTCAGAAAACTGGCAGATGCAATGCACGTATATGATTGTAAGCTTGCATTGCAGCTATTCCATCCGGAATACGATGTGCCGGGTGTAGGAAAGATGATCCAGGGATCCATGATGGCAATGAAGGTGGCTGAGGCTGCCAAAGCACAGGGGGACATGGAGACTTTTGGAGTTAAGATGAAAGAAGCGGGACAGCTTCGCGATGATGCCTATGCGAAACTGCATCATGACATGCAGCATTTTGTTTCGGAAGCGACTGTAGAACAGTTGGAAGAGATCAAGAAATCCATTGCAGCATCCGCAAGAAGAGCGGCTGAGGCCGGAGTGGATGCGATCGAGGTTCACGGAGACCGCCTGCTGGGTTCCTTGTGCTCAACCGTTCTGAATCACAGAACCGATGAATATGGAGGAGCATTTGAGAACCGTATCCGCTATGCATTGGAAGTGGTTGCGGCAATCAAAGAAGCGGCGCCGTCTCTGATGGTGGAATATAAGCTCCCGTTCATTACGATCAACGCGGATGGAAGCGACCGTGGAAAAGGCGGACTTTATGAATCGGAAGGTATTGAATTTGCAAAGAGACTGGAAGCAGCAGGAGTGGATATGATCCAGGTCGCTCAGGCAAACCATACCGGAAATATGGGCGATACCATTCCTTCTATGGGAACCGTTCCATATAACTGGACTCTTCCGATTGCAAAGAAGGTAAAAGAAGTGGTATCGATTCCGGTTGCAACGGTAGGACGAGTGGTGAATGTGAAAAATGGAGAGGAGATTCTTGCAAATGGCGAAGCAGATATGATCAGCTACGGAAGATCCCTGCTCTGTGATCCGGATATTGCGATTAAGATTGAGAAGGATGAACCAATCCGTGAATGCCTGAACTGTAATAAGGGATGCGTAGATGCAATCCAGAATCGCCGTTATATTTCCTGTGTACTTAATGCGGAAAATGGAGACGAGGCAACCATTTTCATTAAACCTGCAGAAGAGAAGAAGCATGTTGTGATTGTCGGAGCAGGTATTGCCGGACTGGAAGCGGCACGTGTGGCAGCAGTTCGCGGACATCAGGTAGACGTTTATGAGAAAGCGGATCATATCGGAGGCCAGATCCATCTTGCAGCGGTACCGCCGAGAAAGAGCGAGATCCTTCGTTCCGTTGAATATTTTGAGAGAATTTTGCCGGAACTTGGGGTAACGATCCATCTGAATACAGAATGCAGCAAAGAGATTATGAATGGTGCAGATGCTGTGATCGTGGCAGTCGGTGCACATGATTTCATCCTTCCGGTGCCGGGAGCAGACAGTGAAAACGTCGTATCTTCGTGGGATGTTTTGAGTGGAAAAGCAGAAGTCAAAGGCCACTGTGCTATCATCGGCGGCGGTCTTGTCGGAACGGAGACTGCAGAATATGTACTGGAGAAAGGCTGTCAGGTATCGGTGATTGAAATGCTGGATCAGATTGCGAATGGAGAATCATCCACCATTCTTCCGATTATCATGAAAGATTTTGCACAGCATGATGTAAAACAGTATGTCAATACAAAAGTCAACCGTATCGTCAACGAAGGAAAGACGATTCTTGCTACGGATACAAAGGAAGAAAAAGAAATTTCCATAGATTGTGATACGATTATTATGGCAGTAGGGTCCAAGAAAAATGAGTTGGATATGGAAGGCGTTACTGTACCTGTTTATTACGCAGGAGATTGCTCCGGAGATAGAACGGCCAGCATTGCAGAAGCAGTTCGTGCGGGATATGCGGCTGCAAATGAAATTTAACGAGAAGATTAGGGGGCGACATTACAATCGCCCCTAATTGTGTAAAAATAATAAAAAATACATCCTATGCTATATATTTTTCAATACCCGCTCTGCATTCTTATAACAGATTGCATCGATTTCACCGGAAGTAAAGCCCGCCTTCTCGAGAGACGGAAGAAGAAGCGGCATATCCTGACATCCGGCAAGTTCCATTTCACAGCTCATTCCGTCGAAATCACTTCCAAGAGCAGCAATATCAATGCCTCCTACATTTACAATGTGGCGCAGATGCTCAGCAATCACTTCGGCGCTGCAGATCCCGCTATCCTGCAGAAATGTACCATAGAAATTCACACCCACCAGTCCCTGACGTTCTCCGATCATTCGGATCATCCGGTCGGTCAGATTCCGGGAATGTCCGCAGAGAGCGCGGCAGCAGGAGTGACTGGCAACAAACGGCTTATTAGTATTCTGATACACATCTTCAAAACCGGCATCGGAAAGATGCGATACATCGATCAACATACCGAGCCGTTCCATTTCTCCAATCACCTCCAGACCGAAAGGCTTCAGACCGGTTCCGCTTTGGGAAGACATGTTATGAGGAAATCCCAGTTCATTTTCATAGTTCCACGTCAGGGTGATCAGGCGGATTCCTTCCTCGTAAAGCGTGTACAGACGGCTCATGTCATTTTCCAGAATACCGCCTTCTTCTACTGTGAGAAAACAGGAAAGCTTTCCGGCGGATTTGTTGCGCAGATAATCATCAAAAGAAAAGGCGCAGGATACCTCAGCGTGTCTGTCGGCGCTACTTTTTAGAAGACGGATCATCTGTAATGCATCTGTGTAATGGCTTTCACTTATCGGAGTCTGCTTCCGGTTGAGAAAGCAGGCGAAGAACTGGGCCAGAGCACCGGCCTTGTGCAGTCTGGAAAGATCAATGTGTCCGCGGTTTTCCCACGGGGTTTCATCCGGAAGCGTGTCTTCCTGCGTGTAGAGACGATAGAGTGTATCACAGTGGAGGTCAATGTAGTTCATGATCAAATCCTTCTTTCTATTCAGAATAAATGTCCATATACTGTATTTAGTATACTTTATGAAGAATGGCTTGTAAAATGAAATTGCAATATATAGTGCGAAACTGGTATAATACGGTTAGATACCGATCAGGAAAACGGAAAGGGGAAAAGATTATGTGGAACGAATTAAAAATGATTGCAGAGGACTTTGTGGATCGTGACTGGACCATAGCGGAAAAGATTCTTTTCGGTCTGGACTGCCTTCTTGCGGGGGTGATTCTCGGCTTCCTGTTCTCGCCTCTTAAGAAAGGGCTGTCAATCGGAAGCAATAACGGATGTAATAATACGACCTGCAATTGCGAATGTGAAGAGGAATAAGGAATGCTGTATGTGTAGAGGATTTTGGAAAATAATTCCAAAACTTCGTCACAATGTCACGTTGACAATCGAAAGCGTGGTTTAATATAATAAAATAAACAAGGGCGTTTTCTGATAGGGAAAGAGCGCCCTTTTTTCAATATCAGAGAGTTTAGTATTATCAAAATGCAGTCTGTTTTTCAGTATGGAGGAATACATAATTATGAGAAATTATACAAGAAAAGATATTCTGCGTCTGGTGGAAGAAGAAGATGTCGGATTTATCCGTCTGCAGTTTACTGACATTTACGGTACATTGAAAAATGTGGCGATCACTACAGGACAGCTTGAAAGAGCATTGAATAATGAATGCATGTTTGACGGATCTTCAATTGAAGGATTTTCGCGGATCGAAGAATCAGACATGTATCTTCGGCCGGACCTGAATACATTTACCATTTTCCCATGGCGGCCGCAGCAGGGAAAAGTGGCAAGATTTATCTGTGATATCTACCGTCCGGACGGAACAGCGTACGAGAGCGACCCACGCCAGGTTCTGGAAAATGTAATTCGGGAAACCGAAGAAATGGGATATCAGTTTGTAGTCGGACCTGAATTTGAATTTTTCCTTTTCCATCAGGATGATGATGGAACACCGACGACAACAACGCATGAGAAGGCGGGATATTTTGATCTTGGGCCACTCGATCTGGGAGAAAATGCGAGAAGGGATATGGTGCTCACACTGGAGGATATGGGAATAGAGATTGAGGCATCCCATCATGAAATGGCACCGGCGCAGCATGAGATCGATCTGAAATACGAGGAAGCGCTTGAAACTGCGGATAATATGGTTACGTTCCGGATGGTTGTGAAAACAATTGCCAAACGTCACGGATTACATGCGACCTTTATGCCAAAACCGAAATACGGAATCAATGGTTCCGGAATGCACCTGAATATGTCACTTTCCAGAGATGGAGAGAATATTTTCTCGGATGAAAATGATGAACATGGTCTGAGCCAGGAAGCTTATTATTTCATCGGCGGACTCATGAAGCATATCAAGGCGATTACATTTATCACGAATCCTCTGGTAAATTCTTACAAACGTCTTGTACCCGGATATGAAGCACCTACTTATATTGCGTGGTCGGCAAATAATAGAACACCGCTGATCCGGATTCCGGAATCCAGAAGGAGCGGTAAACGAATCGAGCTGCGAAGCCCGGATGCATCTGCAAATCCATATCTTGCACTTGCGGTTTGTCTGGCAGCAGGAATGGAGGGAATCCGTGAAAAAATTCTTCCTCCAAAAGAAATCAGTCAGAATATTTTTGAATTGAATGAAGAGGAGAAAAAGGCGCTTGGCATTGAATGTCTCCCGGGCAGCCTTATGGAAGCGGTAGAAGAATTTGAGAAAGATGCTTTTATCCAGAAGGTACTTGGAGAGGAACTTTCCCAGAAATTCATCAAAGCAAAAAAAGCAGAGTATGACAGATACCGCAGCCAAGTTTCAGAATGGGAAATGAATGAGTATCTTCAGAAATATTAGACCTCCTTACCAAGTAGCATTGAATAGGCGAAAAGAGTGAGGAGGCTGGTATAGTGAGTAGTATTGTTGTTGTATTTCCCAAGAAGGAAAATGCGACGAATATTCGAAATATACTGGTACGAAACGGATTTAGTGTGATGGCGGTCTGTACGACCGGTGCGCAGGCGATCCAATATGCAGATGATCTCGATGACGGGATTATAGTTTGTGGGTATAAATTATCGGATATGCTATATACTGAATTAAGAGAATATCTGCCGGAGACATTTGAGATGCTGCTGGTTGCGTCACCGGATAAATGGCATGATGGCCGGATTCCGGGTGTGATCGGCCTTGGGACGCCCATCAAAGTATTTGATCTTGTAAATACGATGGAAATGCTGATGCGCACGATGGAGCGACGCAGAAAGAAACGCAAGGCCGACCTGAAGAACAGAAACCCGAAGCAGCAGGCATTAGTGAAGCAGGCAAAAGAGCTTCTGATGGAGCGAAATCATATGACAGAGGAAGAAGCACACCGCTATCTGCAGAAATGCAGTATGGACAGCGGTACGAATATGGTGGAGACAGCTCAGATGGTACTTAGTATTATGGCAGAATAGGAGTTGGCAGGAGCGAAGCGATCTATGAATTTTACGAAGATGCATGGACTTGGAAACGACTATGTATTTGTGAATTGCTTCAGAGAAAAGATAACAGAACCATCAGAATTAGCAAAAAGAATCAGTGACAGACATTTTGGAATTGGATCGGACGGATTGATACTGGTGAAACCTTCCGTGAAGGCTGATTTTAAAATGGAGATTTACAATGCGGACGGTTCCGCTGCAAAAATGTGTGGAAACGGGATCCGCTGTCTCGCGAAATACGTGTATGAGTGCAAAATGACGGCAAAGACGGCTTTGACGATAGAAACCGCCTGCGGGATACGTAATCTGGCGCTTCAGATTGAGGAAGGTGAGGTGGAGGCAGTCTGCGTGGATATGGGAACCCCCAGACTGAATACCCATTGCATCCCGATTTTGTGCGAGCGAGATCTTGTACTGAATGAACCGATCACGGTGAAGGGAGAGGAATACCGGATTACGGGGATTTCCATGGGGAATCCACACGCAGTTGTCTATGTGGATCATGTGAAGGATTTCCCGGTGGAGGAGCTGGGACCGGCGTTTGAGTTCCATCCTAGGTTTCCGGATCGGATCAATGCAGAGTTTTGTCAGGTGATTGATCGAAAAACGATTGCCATGAGAATCTGGGAAAGGGGTTCGGGAGAGACGCTTGCCTGTGGTACGGGAGCCTGTGCCGCCTGTGTTGCATCCGTATTGAATGACTTGACAGATGAGAAAGTTACAGTTAAATTATTAGGAGGAGAATTAGCCGTCAGATGGGACCGCAAGGTCAATCATGTGTATATGACAGGACCTGCAGAGCGGGTGTTTGACGGAATTTTATAAAAGGAGAAGATATCAATGTACAAAGTAAATGAAAATTATCTGAAATTACCGGGAAGCTATCTGTTTTCCAATATTGCTAAGAAAGTAGCCGCGTTTCAGGCTGCAAATCCGGATGCATCCATCATCCGTCTGGGAATCGGTGATGTTACCCAGCCGCTTGCACCGGCGATCATTGAAGCGCTCCACAGTGCGGTGGATGAGATGGCACACGCCGAGACATTCCACGGCTATGCGCCGGATCTTGGGTATGAATTTCTGAGAAGTGCGATTGCAAAGAATGATTTCCAGGCACGCGGATGTGATATCGCATCGGATGAGATCTTCATTTCCGATGGAGCAAAATGCGATTCCGGAAACATTCAGGAGATTTTTGGACCGGATTGTAAGATTGCAGTATGTGACCCGGTTTACCCGGTTTATGTAGACACCAATGTCATGGCAGGACGTACCGGTACATACGACGCAGCTACCGGAACCTGGAGTGATGTGATCTATATGCCGTGTACGGCTGAGACCGGATTTGCACCGGAACTTCCGGAAAAGACACCGGATATCATTTACCTGTGTTTCCCGAATAATCCGACCGGAGCAACGATCACCAAAGACGAACTGCAGAAATGGGTTGATTATGCAAATAAAGTCGGAGCTGTGATCATTTACGACGCAGCTTATGAAGCATATATTACAGAAGAAAATGTACCACACAGCATTTATGAATGCGAAGGTGCAAGAACCTGCGCGATCGAACTCCGCAGCTTCTCGAAGAATGCAGGATTCACCGGAGTCCGTCTGGGTGCAACCGTTATTCCGAAAGATCTGAAATGCGGTGATGTGATGCTGCACTCTCTCTGGGCAAGAAGACATGGAACCAAGTACAATGGTGCTCCATATATCGTACAGAAAGCCGGCGAGGCTGTTTATTCAGAAGCGGGCAAGGCACAGCTGAAAGAGCAGATTGCATACTATCAGAAGAATGCAAAGACGATTTTTGAAGGACTGAAAAATGCAGGATACACCGTATCCGGAGCAGTGAATTCCCCGTACGTCTGGCTGAAGACACCGGACAATATGACTTCATGGGAGTTCTTCGATTACCTGCTTGAGAAAGCGAATGTGGTAGGCACACCGGGATCCGGATTCGGACCGAGCGGAGAAGGATATTTCCGTCTGACCGCATTCGGAAGCTATGAAAACACACTGGAAGCAATTAAGAGAATTCAGAGTATTTAGTAAGAGTGGCCAGGGGACGTACCCCTGGCCACATTTTACAATAATATTACATAGAATTTATGTGTTTTTATCTGTCACTTGATATATTTACTCTGTTAATGTGCGAGATGCGGCATATGTTTTACTGTGCATGCAAGGTGCAAAAAGGAAAGGAGATCCAATTATGGAAAAGGACAGACAAAAAAGACAAGGGTTACTGAGAAGTATTTGCCAGAACGGAAACCGATCTGAATGGAGAACGGGCGCCACAGGGAAACAGAGACAGTGAGACAAATCTTGGCGATCTGATCACAGATGCGATGCTGTGGAACGTCTCAAAGGATGTAAATTAATCGTGTTACGATTAAGAGTGTGAACGGAAGAGCATTTGACCCGGCTGAGACATACGCTGTAGTAATCAATAATTTCTGTGCGGCAGGGCTTGGTGCCATTGGATATACAGTCCGAAAGAAATATACTGCAATGTAAAATGATACTTCAGGGCTGAACTTCGAATTGTTAAAATATATGAGCGCAAATTACTTTTTGATTCACAGATACGTGAAGGTAGAGAGTAATTTGCGCTTTTGACATTTGGTTACAATTTGCTGCAGGCACGCTCTGTATTTTTGGAGGCTTCTGCTTTTATCTGTAATTCCGTAATGTGTTCCCCGTAATTCGCGGACTGGTGAATGTCAATCCATAAAAACTCAAGAAGATCACCGGATAAAATCAGATGGTGTTTATCAGCATATTCTTGTATCATAGGAAAATAAGACTTGTGTTGGTGAGAATTGCCCTGATAACAGACGGAGAGATAGTCCCCTTCGTCCAGTTCATCCGTTCCGTTCGGATCAATAATGAATACCCCGGCATAGTTTCCGAAACGATTTTGGGTTGCATCTTCAAGAGGAAGAAATGAGCCGATTCGATTATTGCCAATAATGTACAGGTGATTTTTATCCTTATTCATCAGTTGCTTGATGAGCATATCCATTTCTTCGTCCGTATGGTAAAGGTGGTTGAGAATATGGCATTTACGCTTGGGAAAATGTTTAAGTATTACGGTGTCAAGTGGCTGGCGGGTAGCTTTTTCCAAGGTGGATAACCGTTCGGAAACGTTTTCTTTCAGTTTTTCCAGAGCCTTCATATGTTCTTCTATGAGCCCTAATTCTTCCTCCAGGAGCGTTCGGGTGGACTCGATACTCCGGTTCTGCATATAATTCCGGATCTTTTCCATCGGAAAGTCTAAACGGCGCAGATCGCGTATGACGTTCAGTTTCCAAAGATCATCAAGACCGTAGATCCGGTATCCATTTGCCCCTCTTCTGGGAGATAAAATTCCAAGTTTTTCATAATAACGCAGAGAATCTGTACCAATCTGATAAATCTTTGAAATTTCACCGATCGTATAGTATTGTTTCATAAGTGACTCCTTTTATTGAGAACAGAAAAAATTTAAAACATTTTGCAAAAACGGGTTGACCTTAGTATTATACCAAGGTTTAATCTGAAAAGGAAGCGTATGAAAGTAGAGGTTTTTGTTTTATGCAATTGGAAGGCAAGTCGTTAAAGACAGATTTTTTGAAATTTATCATTCCGTCGATTATCGCACAGTGTGTATTCTCTTTATATACGATGGTGGACGGAATCTTTGTTGCACGAGGAGTTTCGGAAGTGGCGCTTACGGCAGTCAATATATCCATGCCATTTTCGGTAGGATTATTTTCAATTTCGTTGTTATTTGCTGTAGGAAATTCTACAATCGTTGCAATATCTTTGGGAAAGGGGGAAAAAGAGAGGGCGAATCAGGTGTTTACCCAGAACATAGTGGTTCTCTGTGTGCTGGCGGTAATTGTAACAGCGCTGGTTCTGATTTTTCTGGAACCATTTGCAAGATTCCTGGGGGCAACGGATACGATTCTTCCCTATGCGAAGGAATATATTGGTACAATCGCGCCATTTGCGATTGCGTACATGCTTTCGTATTCTTTTGAAACTCTGATCAAGACAGATGGGTATCCGAAGCTGGCTACGATTTATGTTACCAGCGGTGCAGTTCTAAACTGCATTCTGGATTATCTTATGGTAATACGATGGAACCAGGGCGTACGGGGAGCAGCTTGGGCAACAGGCCTTTCTCAGGCTGCTGTCATTGTACTGTATCTAAAGCATTTCCTCGGGCCCAAAGGAACGATCCGCTTTGCCGGATTCCGGTTCAGCTTTGCGGTTATATGGCGTCAGATACAGAATGGGTTCGCGTCCGGCATTACGGAGTTTTCGGGTGGAATGATCATCTTCTTCTTTAACCAGGCCATACTGGCATTTATCGGAGAAGAAGCTTTGGTAAGTTATACGATCATTTCCTACGTGAATACGATTGTGGTGATGTCAATGACCGGAATCGCTCAGGGAACACAGCCGCTAATCAGCTATTATTATGGCAAAGGGGAGAAGGAAAAGTATCAGAAGTTGTTGAAATACGGGATTGTAGCTGCTATGACATTTTCGGTTGGAACAACAGCAGGCTGCTATCTGGGAGCAGAGGGAATTGTAAGAGTATTTCTGGAAAATGACAATCCGCAACTTATAGCATATACTGTGCGCGTATTTCGCATTTTTATTTTGTCTTTTCTGCTGGCAGGATATAATGTTGTGATTGGCGGGTATTTTACATCGATCGAAAAGGCAGGATTTGCAGCGGCAATATCATTGACGAGGAGCCTGGTTGCGTTGGTGGGAAGTCTGGTGATTCTGACGGCTGTATTCGGCGGAGAAGGAATCTGGTGGTCACCGCTTTTGGCAGAAACAGTTTGCCTGATTCTGGCCCTTGGAATGCTGAACTGGTACAGAAAAAAGTAGATGTGAAATGTCTGAAAAAAGAAAGAAAAAACACAAGAAAACTTTCTTTAAAAAAAATAAAAAAAGGGGTTGCATTTCATGGAAGTTCTGGTATAATAACATTGTTCGCTGATGAGAGCGGCTAACAAACACCAGATAATGCGGATTGGTGTAATGGCAGCACAGCAGACTCTGACTCTGTTAGTAGAGGTTCGAGTCCTCTATCCGTAGCTCCTTAATTGAATAAGGGAAAAGGATATTCTGAAAAGAATATCCGAAACACATCGGAGTGTGGCTCAGCTTGGTAGAGCGCTACGTTCGGGACGTAGAGGTCGCAAGTTCAAATCTTGTCACTCCGATTTTTTAAACCACAAAACTTGAAGACGCAGGTTTTGTGGTTTTTTAGATAGTAGGGACGTTTCTTTTGCCACGACCAGCGCCCATTGGCATGATTTTATATCGAAGTTCCACTCCATGAGAGAATGATCTCATGAAAAAAGAAAATGAATAAAGGTGGGGTTCACCACTTACCACAAAGCAGCAGCATGAGGAAGAGAGTTTCTTCATGCTGCTGCTTTGCTATAGTTTATTCCTATATATCGTAATAATATATCTGGATTAGGCAGTGACATTTATATATGGTAAACTAATATCCATTGGAATGGTAAAAAAATGATAAGACCTTACAGAAAATATGAAAAAATGACTTTTAGGAGAGAGGAAAGTATGGACAGAGGGATCAATACAAGATGTCTTCATTTAAAAGAAACAGAAGGGAAATCAGAAAACTATGGAGCGATAAGTTATCCGATATATCAGACATCAACCTACGCACACCCGGGTGTTGGGAAAAGTACGGGATACGATTACACTATTGATGGAGCTGTTTGAGCCCGGAGATCATTTGGTTGTTGAATCAGATCTGTATGGTGGGAGCATTCGACTGTTTGATAATGTCTCTAAAAAGAATCATTATGAATTTACATTTCTGGATTGTTCTAATGAAGATGTAGAGGGGGCCATTCGGGAAAATACGAAGGCCATATATATAGAAACGCCTACGAATCCAATGATGAATGTTTCAGATATATCTTACATTGCCGGAATAGCGAAGAAACATCATTTGTTGTTAATCGTGGATAATACATTCTTGTCACCATATTTTCAAAACCCATTGGAACTTGGAGCTGATATTGTAATACACAGCGGGACAAAGTTTCTGGGAGGACATAATGATACACTTGCAGGATTTGTTGTAACGAACAACGAAGAAATACAGGAGAGACTTCGTTTTATTATAAAGACTACAGGGGCAGGGCTTTCGCCTTTTGATAGCTGGTTGCTTCTAAGAGGAATTAAAACACTTGGAATACGTATGGAGAAATCACAGGAAAATGCAATTCAAATAGCTGCCTGGCTGAAGCAACAAAGTTGTGTGAAAAACGTGTATTATCCCGGTCTGCCGGAACATCCCGGCTATGAGATTATGAAGAAGCAGGCAAGAGGATTTCAGAGGATAAATGTTGCAGCTCCAAGAAAAATAATCACGGAATGCCTTGAACGGATTCGGGGAATATTGTGAAGATAAGTAACATTAAAAGAGAGAGGGAAAGTGTTAAATTGAGAAAAGAAATCCTGAAAAATGCATTTATAAAGTCCATACCAATCATGTTCAGTTATCTGTTTGTCAGTATGGCGTATGGAATCATGATGGAAGAGGCAGGATTTAAATGGTATTACTCATTGTTCATCAGTATGACGGTGTATACAGGGGCGTTTCAGTTCCTTCTGATTACTTTTTTGAGCAGTGGCGCTTCTATTCTTACCATCGCATTGATGGCTTTTTTGATGAATAGCCGGCAAGTATTCTATAGTCTGACATTTGTGGATGAATTCAGAGGAATGGGGAAGAAAATGTTGTATATGATCCACACCATGACAGACGAGACTTATGCGGTTAACCTGACTCTTGACTCAAAAGGGAAAGAAAAAGAAGATACCATGTTTCTGATTGCATTGCTCTCCCGATGTTACTGGATGATTGGCGCTGTTACGGGGGGAATCCTGGGGCAGGTGATTCCGTTTGATCTGAAAGGGATTGATTTTTGCATGACGGCCTTATTTATTATCATCTTTATAGACCAGTGGGAGAAGGCGGATAACCATCTGCCTGCTCTGGCGGGTCTGGCAGTGGCATTGATTTGTCTGATTACAATCGGAGAGAGGAATTTTATACTTCCCTCATTACTTATTATATCGGGCATGCTACTGGTTGTACGTAAACGGAGGAGTGGAGAGTGAATAAAAATGAGATTATTCTTGCAATTCTGGTATCTGCCGTTATAACATTCTCACTTCGTGCTCTGCCGTTCGTGGCTTTCCACGATGGAAGAAAGATGCCGGAAGAACTGGTCTATCTTGGAAAAATCCTGCCTTCTGCAATTATGGCGGTATTGATTGTGTATTGTCTGAAAAGTGCAGTGACAGACTGGAGAGGGACCGGAGTACCGGAACTGATTGCGGCAGTGGTGACGGTGATTAGCTACAAGTGGAAACATAATACGTTATTTTCAATCGTATCAGGGACGGTATGTAACATGTTGTTGTTGCGTTTGATGTAGAGAATCGTAGGAGGATTAAAATGCTGCATATTTGTCGCAAATCTGTAAAATTATATTTGAGGGGACAAGCCAATGATAAATCAATTTTCAAGGACACAGTTACTGTTGGGAGAAGAAGCAATGAAACGACTTGCGGGGGCGAAAGTGGCAGTATTCGGAATCGGAGGTGTGGGAGGATATGTGTGCGAAGCGCTGGTAAGGAGTGGCGTGGGAGCTTTTGACCTGATCGATGATGATAAAATCTGTCTGACGAACCTGAATCGTCAGATCATCGCCACAAGAAAAACAGTAGGAAAATATAAAGCAGATGTAATGAAAGACCGGATTCTGGAAATAAATTGGGCCTTCTCAAAATCGGTCAATCGTATATAATAGTAATTAACCGGACCGGTCAATAATCGGAGAAGCCAAGGAGGAACGCCATGAACGAGAAATTCTTTTCCCTTCCGATAGAAAAGCAGGAAGCGATCATCAACGCCGGCTATCGGGTGTTTTCGGAAAATTCTTATAAGAAAAGTCCAATGAGCGAGATTGCGGATGCAGCCGGAATCAGCAAGTCTTTATTATTCTATTATTTTCATAATAAAAAAGAGCTGTATTTGTTCCTGTGGGAGAATTGTGCGCAGCTCACGATTGAAGAACTGACGAAAAGTGGATGTTATGAGCAGAAGGATCTGTTTGAAGCTATGTACAAAGGAACGCAGGCGAAAGTGCGTATCGTGCGGAGGTATCCGGAAATTGGGAAATTTGCGCTCAAGGTGTATTACGAGAAGGACCCGGAGGTCAGGGCGGATATCCAGAAAAGCATCGCAAAATATGCCGATTTTAAACAGAATGTCAAACAACTGAACTTTGACTCCAGTCAGTTTGTCCCCGGCATAGACATCGAAATGATGTATAACGATATGTACTGGGCTTCGGAAGGATATATCTGGGAAAAGATTCAGGATGAGAAGTACGATGTGGACATGATGGAGCGGGATTTCCTGAAAATGGTGGATTTCTGGAAATCTATTTATTTACGAAAAGAGGGGGAACACGATGAAGGCAATTGAAACAACGGATCTGACCAAATATTATGGTAAAGCAAGAGGGATTATTAAGTTGAATCTGTCGGTAGAAGAAGGAGAGTTTTTCGGATTTATCGGACCGAACGGGGCGGGGAAGTCTACCACGATCCGAACGCTTCTGGGACTGATCCATCCGACTTCGGGGCGGGCTAAAATACTGGGAATGGATATAGGGAAGGATAGAAATCAGATTCTGTCTGAAGTGGGATACTTGCCTTCGGAAGCAGTATTTTATCAGGGGATGAAGGTCAAAGATATTTTGAAGTTGTCTGCGCATCTGAGGAAGACAGACTGTGCGAAAGCATCGGCAGAATTATGTGACCGGCTGCAGCTTGATACGAGCCGGAAAGTGGAAGAGCTGTCTTTCGGGAACAGGAAAAAAGTTGCGATCGTTGCGGCGCTGCAGCATAATCCGAAGTTATTGATTCTCGATGAACCGACCAGTGGTCTGGATCCGCTCATGCAGAGGGAATTCTTCTCTGTCTTGAGAGAGAAAAATGAACAGGGTACAACCATTTTCCTGTCCAGCCATGTGCTGTCAGAGATTCAGAGAAATTGTACGAGAGCGGCGATTATTCGGGAAGGACGTATGATTGCCTGCGACAGTGTGGAAGCATTGTCCCGCACCAATGCAAAACGCATCACGATTCATGGAGCAATCTCACTTCAGGGATTGGATGGTGTACGTGATCTTCAGGAAACAGACGGCGTATCTAGTTTTCTTTATAGTGGAGATATCAAACGACTTCTCCAGATACTTGCAGGCAGTGATATCACGGATCTTTCGGTCGCAGAGCCGGATCTGGAAGAAATATTTATGCATTACTATGAGGATGGAGGGGAGCAGTAATGACGTTAACAAAACATGAATTAAAACAAGGCTGGAAAGCACTTGCGATATGGACGGTGTCGATCGGTTTTTTTATTGTAATCTGTGTGCTGCTGTATCCTGAAATGAAAGGTGAAATGGAAGGTGTCAGCGACATATTCGCTTCCATGGGAGCATTTACAGCAGCTTTTGGCATGGATCGTTTGAATTTTGGTACTCTGATCGGATTCTATTCTGTTGAGTGTGGAAATATTCTGGGATTAGGCGGAGCATTTTTTGCCTCTTTTGTTGCAGTCGGGGTTCTGGCAAAGGAAGAAAAAGAAAGAACCGCAGAATTTCTGCTTACACATCCGGTCAGCAGAAGCCGGGTTGTCAGTGAAAAGCTGATTTCTGTTCTTATTCAGATCGTGATTCTGAATGCGATCATCTTTGCGCTGTCGGTTGTTTCCATTAAGGGAATCGGGGAAGAAATCATGTGGAAAGAAATTTCGCTGATCCATCTGGCATTTTTCCTGGTGCAGCTGGAACTGACTGGTATTTGTTTTGGAATTTCCGCTTTTATCAGAAAAAGCGGAATCGGAATCGGACTGGGAATTGCGACTGTGATGTATTTCCTGAACATTGTGGCTAATATTTCCGAAAGCGCAGAATTCTTAAAATATATCACACCATTTGGCTATGCCGAGAGCGCGGACATTGTGGAAAATGGCTGTCTGGATGGGAAAATGATTTTGATCGGGATGGCTGTGGCTGTCATTTGTGTTGTTCTGGGATATTGGAAATATTGCAGGAAGGATATTCAATAGACACAATTTGTGCTATGATAATGGAAGAAATATATTTTGGAGGTTATCATGAAAAAACAAGGTGTGTTCAAAGAGATGGCTATCCTTACAGGTGCGGTTGCGATCATCGCAGCAGCAGTATTTTTCTTCCTGATTCCGAGCCATACAGCGGTCAGCAGTATTTCAGGTCTGGCTATCGTGTTATCGAATTTTATCCCGCTTTCGATTTCAGCGATTACAATGATTCTGAATGTAGGATTGCTGATCATCGGATTTATCCTGTGCGGGCCGGAATTCGGATATAAGACCGTGTATACATCCATCATGCTTCCGGTATTTATGGGGATTCTGGAAGCGCTTCTGCCAAATAATAAGTCGCTGACCGGAGATCAGGCACTTGATGTACTCGCCTATATCCTGCTGGTGAGTGTGGGACTCAGTATTTTGTTTAACCGCAATGCGTCATCAGGAGGACTGGACATTGTTGCGAAAATCATGAACAAATTCCTGCATATGGAGTTGGGGAAGGCGATGTCCCTTGCCGGAATGTGTGTGGCACTTTCTGCTGCATTTGTTTATGACTCAAAGACGGTTGTACTGAGTGTGATCGGTACGTATTTTAACGGGATCGTGGTGGATTACTTTATTTTCGGGCAGAACGAAAAGAAAAGAGTGTGCATTGTATCCCAGAAGGAAGAATTGGTGCGGGATTTTATTCTGAACGATCTGCACAGCGGTGCAACGATCTATGAAGCGATTGGGGCGTATACGCTTGAAAAGCGCCGGGAGATCATTGCAATTGTAGACAAACATGAATATCAGAAGCTGATGAGATTCATGAATGAAAAGGATCCGGATGCATTTATGACGGTGTATTCGGTACATGACATGAGATATAAACCGAAAGTGTATTGAGAAATCAAAGCCAGTGATTTGTGTGAATCCACATTTCACCGGCTTTTGTTTTTTAATCCAAAATCTATTTTCTTTTCAAAATTATATTGCACATATGAAATAAATATGATATCATTTTGATATCAAAATAAAGGAGGGGAAACTCATGAAGGAAATCACATTAAACAATAGGAAGAACGGAATGCCGGTACTGCTTCTGACCATCGCTCTGTATGTACTCGCAACGGTAGGTCTGATCTTTGGGATTGAATACGAATACTGGATCCTTGTGGTTCTTTGCAGTATCTGGCTGGCACTTGGCTGGATTTTGTTTTTAGGTCTTAAGACACTGAAACCACAGGAAGCGCTTGTGCTTACTCTTTTCGGAAATTATGTCGGTACGCTGAAAGAGCCTGGTTTCTATTTTGTGAATCCGTTCTGTGTAGGTGTGAATCCGGCTGCGAAGACAAAGCTGAACCAGAGCGGAGACGTGGACAGCCAGTCTAAGAGGTCTGTAATTTTCACACAGCCACAGGCAGGACAGGCTGTGGAGACGGTGAATAAGAAGATCTCTCTGAAGGTTATGACACTGAATAACAACCGTCAGAAGATCAATGACTGCCTCGGCAACCCGGTGGAGATCGGAATTGCCGTTACATGGCGGGTGGTGGACACGGCAAAAGCAGTTTTTAATGTAGACAACTATAAGGAATACCTTTCTCTGCAGTGCGATAGTGCGCTCCGTAATATTGTGCGGCTGTATCCTTACGATGTATCTCCGAATGTAGATACCACAGGAGACGGTGTCGCGGATGAAGGAAGCCTTCGCGGTTCCAGCGAAGTGGTTGCGGCAAGAATTAAAGAAGAGATCCAGGGCAGAGTGGAGGAAGCAGGCCTTGCGATCATCGAAGCGCGTATCACTTATCTGGCATATGCTCCGGAGATTGCGGCAGTCATGCTTCAGCGACAGCAGGCTTCTGCGATCATCGATGCGAGAAAAATGATCGTTGACGGAGCCGTGGGCATGGTGGAGATGGCACTTGAAAGGCTGGAAGAGAAGGATACAATAGCATTAGACGATGAAAGAAAAGCTGCGATGGTATCTAATCTGCTGGTTGTGCTTTGTGGAAATCATGATGCACAGCCGATAGTAAATACAGGAAGTCTTTACTAATATGGCAGAAACGAAAAAACAGATACCGCTTCGGGTATCACCAAAACTGTACGATGCCCTCGCAGCCTGGGCTGAAGATGATTTCCGTTCACTGAACGGGCAGATTGAATTTTTACTGACTGAATGTGTGAAGCAGCATCGAAAGGATGGCAAATATATTTCGAAGGAATTGCATGTGCGTCCACAGATCGATCTTCCGGAGAAAGAAGAATAATACATAAAAAGGCGGTGATGAGCCGTCTTTTTATGTTATGTGCAGGAGTTGTCGCCCGGAGTGGTCCGGCCGAAATAGATGAACATGCAGCGATTGAATTTGGAATCGGGGAAAACGAAGAAGCAGGCTTTACATTTCAGGCGGGTTGTGATAAGGTATGTTCGTCAGGTTCAGACAGCATTAGCTGTCTGATTAAAAGGGAAACAGGTGGAAGTCCTGTACGAACTCGTCACTGTAAACGGGGAGTGCAAGGCCAGAAATGTCACTGAGCAATTGGGAAGGCGGCCTTGGATCTGGATCCGTAAGTCAGGAGACCTGCCTGCAAACAACGGAGTGGGAAGAACCCACAGGCCACGAGTAACTGGTCGCAACCGATAAGAGTCATATTCCACATTCTCATCATCAGGCACCGGTGAAAGACCGGCTGTTTTGGAGAGAGTGCTGTTTGCGTATGTTATTATGAAGTGTGCCTTTTACCGACGATATGGGAAAGGCACCTCTTTTTTGTTGTACGCATTATCGGGAGAACGACAAAATAAGAAGGAGGAGATTCAGAATGAAGAAAAGATTACTCACAATTCTACTGGCCGTTTCCGTAATCAGCACATTAACAATAGCAGGATGTTCTGGTGGAAATGGGGAAGAAAAAGAGGAGACCAAAGAAACAGAAGATGATCAGAAAGCAGCGAATGAGGTGGCAGATTTGATAGACTCAATCTATGTTCAGGAAAGAAACGATCAGACGGATGAAGCGTGTAAGGCTGCAAAAGAAGCATGGGATGAACTGACGGATGAGCAGAAGGAACTGGTAGAAGGAGAAAATGCGGACCCGGATTATTTTGGAAAAGATACCGGAGACGCATCCGCCGACGATTCAAGGAACCAGGATGGAATCGGAGAAAATGAACTTCTGGCAGTCAGCTTCGGAACATCTTACAATGACAGCCGCGTGGAAGATATTAAAGGAATAGAAGATGCCCTGCAGGAGGCATATCCTGACTGGTCCGTAAGAAGAGCATTTACATCGCAGATTATCATCAATCACATACAGGCGAGAGACGGAGAATGTATTGACAATATGGATCAGGCTCTGGAGCGTGCAGTGAAAAATAATGTGAAGAATCTGATCGTACAGCCGACCCACTTGATGCATGGAGCAGAATATGATGAACTGGTCAAAGCAGTGGAGCGTTACCAGGACAAATTTGAATCCGTAAAGGTTTCGGAACCGCTTCTGGGTGAAGTGGGAAGCGATGCTTCGGCAATCAATTCAGATAAAGAAGCTGTTGCAAAGGCAGTGACGGCACAGGCTGTTGAAACAGCAGGATATGACAGCCTCGATGCAGCGAAGGAAGATGGTACGGCATTTGTATTTATGGGACATGGCACCTCCCATACGGCAAAAGTTTCCTACAGCCAGATGCAGACACAGATGCAGGTACTCGGCTACGACAATGTATTTATCGGGACCGTCGAAGGGGAACCGGAAGAAACTTCCTGCGAGGCAATTATTGAAGCAGTAAAAAATGCGGGATATAAAAAGGTCATTCTCCGGCCGTTGATGGTTGTGGCGGGGGATCACGCAAATAATGATATGGCCGGAGAGGATGAAGATTCATGGAAGAGTCTGTTTGAGAATTCCGGATTTTTTGAACAAGTGGATGTGCAGATTGCAGGACTTGGTGGAATCGAGGCTATTCAGCAGATTTATGTTGATCACACTGCGGCAGTCATTGATAAATAATGGGAGGATCAGAAGTATGAAGAAGAAAATAGCAGCCATGCTTGGAGTGGCAATACTGGCATCCGCGTTGATGCTCGGATGTGGAAAGAAAGAAGAAGCTGCAAAGACAGATACCGAGACACTTACGGAAGATACAGCTCAGAGTGAAGAAGCCGGGGAGGCTGAACTGGAAGACGGAATTTACAGTGCAGAATTCCAAACTGACAGCAGCATGTTTCATGTAAATGAAGCCTGTGACGGAAAAGGAACTCTGACGGTTAAGGATGGTCAGATGACGATTCACATTTCACTTACATCGAAAAATATTGTCAATCTCTATCCGGGACTTGCAGAGGCTGCCGTGAAAGAAGGAGCGGAGCTTCTGATTCCTACCGAAGATACGGTTACCTATAGTGATGGAACGACGGAAGAAGTGAATGGATTTGATGTTCCGGTTCCGGCGTTGGATGAAGAATTTGACCTTGCGCTGATTGGAACGAAAGGAAAATGGTATGATCATAAAGTTAGCGTATCGAATCCGGTTCGGGAAGAATAAAATGTCAGGGTAATACTAAATAAATATTAAAGCTTTCTTAAATTTTTCTCGGAAAAAAAGTAAGATCATGTATGACTGTGTAACAGAAGGTGCTGATGCAGGTACTGTGAAGACCGGAGATACGGCATCTTGGATGATGTATCTTGTATTTATCTTAAAAGAAAATAATTGATGATTGTCAATATTGTTTTCAAAAAAGTGATATACTGGATGAAATGGGTTAATGGAGGGAGAAGAGATGAGAATATATGATATTTCGCAGGAAGTGTTCGGATGCAATGTATTTCCCGGAGATCCGGCTCCTGAAAAAGAGATCTTATCCGTGATATCAAAGGATTCGCCATGCAATTTATCGGCATTTCGAATGTGTGCCCACAACGGAACGCATGTGGATGCTCCATATCATTTCTTACAGAAAGGAAAAACAATCGACCAGGTAGAACTGGAAAAATCTATCGGAAATGCTTATGTGACAGAACACAATGGAATTATGACTGCACAGGATGCGGCTGCCATTATGGGAAAAGCAAGACGGATCGGCCGGGACTTTGAAAAGAGAATCTTGATTAAGGGAAAGGCTGTTGTGTCGGCGGAGGCAGCTGATGTATTTGCAGAAGAAGGGATATTTCTGCTTGGAAATGAATCTCAGACGGTAGGACCGGAGGATGCACCAATGGAAGTGCATCTTAAACTTCTGGGAGCGGAAATTGTATTGCTGGAAGGAATCTGTCTGGATAAGGTTCCCGAAGGATGCTATTTCCTGAATGCGGCACCGATAAATCTGGGTGGCGGAGATGGGGCACCTTGTCGGGCGATTCTGGTGGAACTGGACTGAGTTATCTTGAAAGAAGATAAGACTCCTGCCACGCAGCAAGTACGCCGAGGCGTATTTGAAAGTTACTTTATAAAAAGAACACGAAATTTGCCCATTTGTGGATTTGTGTGCTATAATAGTATAAGATTCTAAATATTACAAACAGTGAACAATTAGAATTTTTTATGGAGAGGTATAAAATGGCAAGAAAACAAACTACCAAAACTACAGTAAAGAAAAGTGCCCCGGCAAAAAGGACTACAAAAAAAGCAACGGTTGAAGCTGCTTTGACAACAGAGCCGGGAGAAGAAATCGTGAAAGAAGAAATTGTTAAGGAAACTGAAAAAGCAGAAGGGGCAGAAGCAGTGAAGACGGAAGCGCCTGAAGAAAAGAAAACTACGAAGAGGGCAGCAGCAAAGAAAACGACTGCGGCAAAGAAAACAACGACAAGAAAAACTACCAGGAAAAAAGCAGAACCTGCAGAAAAAGAGACGGAAGAAGTGAAAGCTGAAGAGCCAAAGGCAGAAGAAGCAAAGGAAGAGAAAACGGAGGAAGTTAAGGCAGAACCGGTGGCAGAAGAAACACCAGTAGTAGAAGTAAAGGAAGAACCGGTAGTAGAAGAAACACCGGCAGAGGAAGCGAAAGAAGAGCCGGCAGCTGAGGAAGAACCGGCAGAGGAAGCGAAAGAAGAGCCGGCAGCTGAGGAAGAACCGGAAGAGGAAGCGAAAGAAGAACCGGCAGCTGAGGAAGAACCGGAAGAGGAAGCGAAAGAAGAACCGGCAGCTGAGGAAGAACCGGCAGAGGAAACCAAAGAAGCACCGGCAGAAGAGGTAAAAGAAGAACCGAAACAGGAGGTATATATGAGTCCAAGAAGAAGTATCGCATTTATCGGTTCAGAATGCTATCCATTCGTGAAGACCGGAGGTTTGGGTGATGTTATGTACGCGCTCCCGAAGGCATTAGTTAAACAGAATTGTGATGTGAAGGTAATTATCCCACGTTACAAATGTATACCGCAGAAATATCAGGAGAAGATGGTATACAAAGGATCCTTCCAGATGAATCTGTGTGCAGACGGCAGATCCTATTATGTAGGTATTATGGAATATGTATGGGATGGAGTTGTGTATGATTTTATTGATAATGAAGAATTTTTCAGCAGTGGAAATCCATATACGAATCTGATTGATGATATTCCGAAATACTGCTATTTCGCCAAGGCAGCACTTGCAGCACTGAATTATCTGAACTGGGTTCCGGATATCATTCATTGTCACGACTGGCAGGCAGCTCTGGTTCCGGTATATCTTAGAACTTTATTCGAAAATACAAAGCTGACTACTGCAAAGACGATCTTAACGATCCATAATCTGCGTTTCCAGGGTATTTACAATATTCCGACGATCCGCTACTGGTCAGGACTTCCGGATTACGTATTTAACAAAGATGCACTGAAAGTAAACTACAACGATGCGAATATGTTAAAAGGAGGACTGGCTTACGCTAATATTATTACAACTGTCAGCAATACATACGCCGGTGAGATTCAGACAGCATACTACGGAGAGAAACTGGATGCGCATCTGAGACATCACTGGAGAAAATTGAGAGGTATCGTCAACGGTATCGATTATGATATCTGGAACACCAGCACAGATTCCAGATTGTATGCAAACTATGACATCACGAATGTATTAGAGAAGAAGAGGGAAAACAAGCGGAAACTGCAGGAAGAGCTGGGACTTGTTCAGGATGACCATAAGTTTGTCATTGGTCTGATTTCGAGATTGACCGATCAGAAGGGACTGGATCTTGTCAATACCATTCTTCGTCAGGTTATGGATGAACATACCCAGTTCGTTGTACTTGGTACCGGAGATGATGTATATGAGAATTCTTTCCGTTATTATGAGAATGCATATAAGGGAAATGTATGCTCCAACATCATGTATGATGAAACAAGAGCTCACAGAATTTATGCGGGTGCAGATGCTTTACTGGTACCTTCGCAGTTTGAACCTTGCGGACTTACCCAGTTAATTGCTATGCATTATGGTACAATTCCAATTGTTCGTGAGACCGGTGGACTGAAGGACACTGTTGAACCATATAACATGTTTACGAATACAGGAAACGGATTTACATTCGACCGTTATGATGCAGGCTTGTTATTGGATGCTATTAACAGAGCAAAGACATTATTCTTTACAAATCGCTGGTGCTGGGATGAGATGGTTCAGAGAGATATGGACAAGAACTTTTCATGGGAGAATTCAGCAAAACAGTATAAGGAGCTGTATCTGGAATTGACAAGATAGTATTGTGATTTCTGATAAAAAATAATGGGATACCGGTGGTATCCCATTATTTTTAGCTGACAATATTGACAAGGAATATTGCACCGCCCAAGATGGTAAGTACAATTCCGGTGGAACGATTGAGTGTTGCTGCACTTGCCTTGTTTGCAAATTTGGCAGCAATGCGTGCCCATAACAGTGTTGAGAGAATACAGAGGATCAGAGGGAGCATTTCCGGCATACCGCCGATCATAAAGTGACTTCCCGCTCCGGTTAATGCTGTAAAGGTCATAATAAATACGCTGGTACCAACAGCGGTTTTTAGTTCGTAACCCAGAACACTGGTCAGGATCAGAAGCATCATCATTCCGCCGCCGGCGCCGATGAAACCGCAGATAAAGCCTACGATCATACCACTTAATACCGATTGAACAAATCGTTTTTTCGGACTGACAGATGCCATTTTTTCTTTGGTTGTCATAACCGGCTTCACGATAAATTTGATGCCGACCAGAAGTGTCATACATGTGGAAAAGCTTCCCATGGTTGAATTTGGGACTTTACTTGCCACAAAGCTTCCAACGAACGTGAAGATCAGGACGGTGATCATCATGACAAGACCGTTTTTGATATCCAGATTCTTATTTTTGCCGTAAGTATAAGCACTGACAGCACTGGCAAGGACGTCACTTGCCAGTGCGATTCCAACTGCATCATATGCAGGCATGCCCAGAAATGTAATCAGCATGGGACTTATGACAGCGGCTGCACTCATTCCGGCAAATCCGGTCCCCAGTCCTGCGCCCATTCCTGCAATAAAACAAATGACAATTTTGTAGAGTATTTCCATCGTTAGTGTACCTCCTTGATCCCGAAACGGGCATATTGTCCCTCCTGGATAGTTTAAATTAGAACTATTATATCGCCTGAAAGAGGAATGTCAATTAAATTTCTATAAAACTGACACACTTCCCTGCATTCTGTCTCTATCCGGATGTAGGAAAATAAATTACAATAGTATCATAGGAGTGAGCGTATATGATTCGAATGGAAATAGCATTGTTTCTGGTCCTGACATTCGTGGCGTTTGTCTATTTCTCGGCAGGGCAGAAACACTCGAGGCTACATCAAACATTTTCGATTCTTCTGATTGCGGTACTGGTTCATCTTGTATTTGATGCGGTAACCGTTTATACAGTGAATCATCTGGACACAGTGCCGAGAATTCTGAATGATATTTTTCATCGCTTTTTTATCGGAACGATGGTATTTGTTGTCTATCTTTTCTACCAGTATATTGCGGTCTTGGTGGAAGAGGAGACTGGAAAACCTCGGCGGTTTGATCTGGTGGCAAAGATTTATCTGGCTGCTGTTTTGCCACTGGAACCAGATTGACGGAAAGAAGAAAAAGGCGATTGGTGCAGCTCTTGTGATCGAAGTATGTGTATCCTTGCTGCAGGCGGTGAATCCGACCTGGCTTATCAGCGGAATGGGTATGACTCTGATGACGATGGCTTTCTATCTGACGCTTGAGAATCCGGACATTCTGCGTGCAGAACTGACGGAACAGAAGATGTCCATGCTTTATTTGAAAAGTCAGGTGAATCCCCATTTCCTCTATAATACACTGGACACGATCCGGATTCAGGCCCAGTTAAATGATGACAAGAAAGTAGCAGATCTTCTGATGCGGCTGGTGGATGACGAAATTATGATACGAGAAGGATTTAAACGTCTGTTTGACTGGGAAGGGCATGACTGTGAAGTTGTTGGCGAAGCAGCCGATGGAATGGAGGCACTGGCGCGGATCGATACACTTTGTCCGGACATTGTGATCATGGATATCAACATTCCGATTATGAACGGACTAAAGGTCATTCAGCTCAGCAGAATCAAACATCCGGGCATTGCTTTTGTTATTGTGTCCGGATATGATGATTTCTCGTATTGTCAGCAGGCGCTTCGTCTGCAGATCACGGATTATATTCTGAAACCGGTTGATTACGAAGAATTTGGAATTTGTATTGATAATCTGAAGATATTGTTGTATGAAAAGCGGGTGTCGGAGGAAGGAAAGGCAGGAGTGAAGAACGAGCGTGTGATTACCGGGATCACCAGATATATGCAGGAACATCTGGCCGAAGAAGTGAGTCTTTCCGTACTGGCGGAAGAATTTCATCTGAATCCGCAGTATATCAGCCAGTTATTTAAAAATGAGATCGGAGTAGGATTTCTCTCTTATCTGACAAATATCCGTATGGAGAAAGCGAAGAAACTCCTTGTGTCTACGCAGCTTTCCATGGTGGAGATTGCAGAACAGACCGGATATGGAGATTATCGGGTATTTACCAAGGTATTTAAAAAGACAGAAGGAATCACACCGTCCCAGTATCGGCGGGAATTCCTGGAGGAACGGTAGAATTGAGGCAATATAACAGGAAAGTTCTGGACTTTATACAATGATTCTGATAGAATAGCTACAGATTTATGAGTAGAACGGCATCGGCAGGCAGGATGTAGGATTCCTTGTTCACCGGTGCTGTGTTATGTTATGAGGGGGACATTTTTCATGTATGAAATAATGAGTGCCGATGAGGCAATTCGACTGATCCGGGACGGAGATTGTATTTGTGTAAATTCGTTTGTAGGAATTGAAAATCCTGTAGCACTTCATGAGGCACTCTTTGACAGGTACCAGAGGATGCAGTCACCCAGACATCTGACGATTGTTTCCAGTGCCGGTTTCGGTGTGTGGGATGAAAACCGTAATGCGGAAGGGTATATTCGGGAAGGTGCTGTAGACCGACTGATCTGTGGGCATTTTGGCGCTATGATGAGTACGAAGAAGCTTGTGTTGGAGGATCGGTTTGAGGCATACAATCTGCCGCTGGGCTGCATTTCTCACGCAATCCGTGCACAGGCGGGCGGACTGCCGGGAGCACTTTCCAAGGTGGGGCTGGATATTTTCGTGGATCCGAGAATGGAAGGGCCTGGAATCAATCGGATTTCGATTGATGATTCTCTGGTCAAACATGTCGAAGTGGATGGGGAGGAATTTCTCTATTATAAGCTGCCGAAACTTACAGTTGCTCTGATCAAGGGAACGGCAGCAGACCGTAAAGGAAATATTTCTTTTGATGATATGTTTATGTCCGGTGACGCATTGTCCATCTGTCAGGCGGTTAAGGCGAATCATGGAAAGGTGATCGTGCAGGTGGACCGTCTTGTGAATACACCTTCCCGTCCGCGAAACGCAATCATACCGGGGTGCCTTGTGGACGCAATTGTTGTGACAGAACCGGAAGAACGGAATGAAGCGTATACCGCTTTGACCGGAAGCTTTGAGATTCCTTATGAAGAGTGGAATATGTGGAATGAGAAGATCGATACGGTTTCTTCGAAAGCTTCGAAGAACAACACCGTCGGAAATATCATCGGCCGGAGGGCAGCAATGGAGCTGCGCCTGGATGACATTGTGAATATCGGGATCGGTATTCCGGAAATGGTTTCCAGACATGCAAGAAAGAACGGAATGCTGGATATGGTGACATTGACGGTTGAGTCCGGAGGAATCGGTGGATTCCCGGTATCCGGGGAGGCATTTGGCGCCATGATCGGTGCAGCATCAGTTTATGATATGGCCAACCAGTTTGACCTTTATGATAATGGCGGGCTGGATGTTTGCTTCATGGGAGCATTGGAAGTGGACGGACAGGGAAATGTCAACGCACACCGTGGCCCGGGGGCCTTTGCGGGAATCGGAGGATTTGCCAATATTACAGCGAAAACACCGACGGTTGTGTTCTGCCTGACGTTTAATACCAAGGGACTTGAGGTTTCCCAGAAGAAAGGGGTCGTTACAATTGAAAAGGAAGGTACGATCCCGAAGTTTGTAGAGGAAGTAAAAAGCATTAGTTTCTCAGCTAAGCGGGCCATTGCCAACGGTCAGAAGGTACTGTATGTCACAGAACGGTGTGTATTCCGGCTGACACCAAAAGGACTAAAGCTGATTGAAGTATTTCCTGGAGTGGATGCCGAGAAAGATATTCTTTCACATCTGCCGTTTGAGGTGGAATTATAATTTTGCCAAGGCGTACCTGAACAATGCCCGGGATTTCTCAGCATGTGTGCGGCTGAAATCCACGGGCATTTTTACGCTCTATTTCATAATTCGTAAGCGCCAAATCATATTTGGCTTCTGCTCCGTATTCCAGAAACTATGAAAAATATATAGAAAAGAGTTTATACATTTTAGGATTGATTTTTGTACAGTAAAGCAGTCAAGGTTTATAGATAAGACAAATAAATAGACAAAATCTATCATTATTTTGAATTTGATACTACCCAGTATGTTTATTATACTTAATATATAAATACAAATTTGGGAGGAAATAAAGTATGAAACACAAAACATTGTCACGCATTCTTGCATTCGTTATGTGTGCGACGCTTGTTCTGGCTGGCTGCGGCAAAAAGGAAAGCAGTACAGATAACAAGACAGATGCATCCGATGCAGCGACCACAGAACCGATTGAACTCAACGTAGCGATTGCGGCAAATCCGCCGTCACTGGATCCGCCGACTGTCAATTCCAATACGGTTGGAGGAATTGGTGTACATATTTATGAATCATTATTCCAGATGAATGAAAACTATGAACCGGTTCCGGTGCTGGCTGAATCCTATGAAGTGAGCGATGACGGAATGGTTTATACCTTCAAACTTCGTCAGGGTGTGAAGTTCCATAACGGCGAAGAAATGAAAGCAGATGATGTAGTAGCTTCTATGAATCGCTGGCTGGAGCTTTCTGCTAAAGCAAATACACTGATCGGTGGTTCTGTATTTGAGGAAGTAGACGATTATACCGTAAAGATGACAGCAAATCAGGCTTCTTCTGACATTATCATGATTCTTGCAAGTCCGATTCAGTTTGCGGCAATCTATCCAAAAGAGGTCGTAGAATCTGCTTCTGAAGAAGGAATTACGGAATACATCGGAACCGGCCCGTACAAACTGGCTGAATGGAAGCAAGATCAGTATGTGAAGCTGGAACGCTATGAAGACTATCAGCCTTCACCGAATGCGTCTACCGGTCTCGCAGATGCGAAGGATGTTGTATCGGATGTGATCTATTTCCGCGTAGTAACCGATTCTGCAACCCGTATTGCAGGTGTAGAGAACGGTCAGTATGACATCGCAGAAGATGTTCCGCTTGAGAGATATCAGGAGCTTTCTGAGAAATCAGGACTGAAGCTGATCATCCAGAGCGGCGGTACACTGAACCTGTTCCTGAATACAACAGAAGGTATTATGGCAAATGAAAAAGTAAGACAGGCAGCACTTGCAGCTCTGAACTGTGATGATGTTCTTCTGGCAGCTTACGGAGATCCGAGTCTGTATGAAATCAATGCAGGATGGTGTAACCCAGATGACAAGCAGTGGGGAACCGATGCCGGTAAAGAATACTACAATCAGAATGATGTAGAAAAAGCAAAAGAACTTCTGGCTGAATCCGGATATAATAATGAGAAGATCGTTCTCGTAACGACTCCGGATTATGAAGAAATGTACAATGCAACACTGGTTGTACAGGAACAGCTGAAACAGGCGGGGTTCAATGCCGAAGTAGAAAGCTATGATTTCAGCACCTTTATGGAACATCGTTCTGATCCGAAGCAGTTCAGCATGTTTATTACAAGCAACAGCTATAATATGCTTCCGGTTCAGCTTTCTGTACTGGATAAAGGCTGGGCAGGATTAGACCGTCAGGAAGTAACAGACGGAATTACGAAGATTCGTTCTGCAGCATCCGATGAAGAAGCAGCTGCAGCATGGGCAGATCTCCAGACATTCCTGTATGAAGACGGTGCAGCAACTGTTCTCGGACATTTTACAAACGTTATTTTGACAAATGAGAAAGTGGACGGAGTCGGCTATGTAAGATTCCCGATTTACTGGACCGCAACAAAATAGTTTTATCTTGAACTTGAAAATATGCGATAGCAGGATGGCGGCGGTGCTTGTATGCAACCGCCGCTTCTTTGATTTTATTGGAAATTAGATTTTCCAGAACGATATCAAGAGAAAGGAGTTAATCTCTTATGTTAAAATACATTGGGAAACGTATCTTGTCCCTGATTCCGGTCATGTTCGTTGTATCTGTGGTTGTCTTTCTGGTAACATATCTGATTCCGGGAGGCCCGGCAACGGCGCTTCTGGGGCTGGAGGCAAGCTCGGATCAGATTGCGGCGTTGAATGCAGAACTTGGCTTTGACCGCCCGTTTCTGGTGCAGTATGCAGACTGGTTCATGGATGTACTTCATGGGGACTGGGGAAGATCGTATTTTCTTCAGCAGTCTGTACTTGAGGCCATTGCCGAATATTTTGGTCCCACGATCAGTCTTGCCATTCTGGCACAGATCATTGCTTTGATTCTTTCTGTTCCGCTTGGAATTGTTGCGGCGTATAAAAGAGGAACCGCAGTGGATGTGACGGCGGTAACGGCATCTCTTCTCGGAACTGCAATCCCGGGATTTCTGCTTAGTATGTTTCTTATGTTGTTTTTCGGTGTTTACCATCACTGGTTCCCGGTTTCCGGGTATGTCGGATTGGATCAGGGACTTTTGGAGCATCTGAGGTACCTGTTTGTTCCGGCATTGTCTCTTGGAATTGTACAGGCGGCCTATATTACACGAATGACCCGATCCTCTCTTCTGGAAGTACTGTATAAGAATTTTATCCGGACAGCCCGGGCAAAGGGACTGAAAGAAAAGAAAGTGCTTCTGACCTATGCGCTGAAAAATGCGGCGCCGGCGATTCTTACGGCTGTCGGACAGTCCTTCGGAAGTCTGGTAACTGGAACGATCGTAACGGAGACACTGTTTAATATTCCGGGAATCGGAATGCTGACAATGGGAGCAATCAACCGGAGGGACATTTTCCTGATCCAGGGTGTAGTTCTTTTTGTGACACTTGTTTATGTTTTGGTCAATCTGGTTGTGGATATATTGTATGGCTTCGTTGATCCCAGGCTTCAGCCGGGGCGCAAGTAGGAGGTGGAGATATGTATTTTACAAGAAAAAGTGCTTCGGATGCCAGTGTGGCGATTCTGAAGGAACAGCGCCAGCTCCGCAAAGAACGTCTTCTGGCAAGTCCGGGATTGATTATCGGATTCATCGGATTTGCGATCATTTTGTTGTTTGCGGTTCTGGTGCCGATTCTTAATAAAACAGATCCGAACGCCATGGTAGTGGCGGATCGTTTGCAGCCTCCCGGGAAAGGGCATCTTTTGGGAACCGATGAGTTGGGACGTGACCTGTTTATCCGCGTGATGTATGGGGCGAGAGTGTCCCTATGGGTTGGCGGCTGTGTAGCTGCATTTTCATGCATTCTAGGAACCATCATCGGTCTGTATGCAAGCTATTTTAAAGTATTGGATCAGATCTTGATGAGGATTTGTGATGGTTTGATTGCAATTCCCGGAATTCTGCTTGCAGTTGCGTTGATTTCCGCGTTTGGAACATCGAGCTGGAATGTAATCTGGGCGCTGACGATTGTGTATACGCCCAGTGTTGCAAGGACTGTCCGGGCAAGTGCGATGGTCATACGGGAACAGACCTATGTGGAGGCCGCACAGGTACAAGGGGCAAGCAGTTTTCGCATCTTGTGGAAACTGATTCTGCCGGGCGTTATTTCTCCTTTGACGGTTCAGGCTTCTTTTATTTTTGCACAGGCAATCATTTCGGAAGCTTCATTAAGCTTTCTGGGAGCGGGAATCCCGGCACCTGCGGCGAGCTGGGGCAATATGCTTCAGGCCAGTAAACTGGTTCTTTCGAAAGCACCGTGGACGATGATCGTACCGGGAGCCGCCGTGATACTTTGTGTACTGAGCCTGAACCTTCTGGGAGACGGTCTTCGGGATTTCCTTGATCCGAGAACAAAAGGAGGGGCAAAAAGGTAATGAATGAGAATACGAATAAAACAGCCAAGGAGCCGATCCTTGAGATTAAGAATCTTCGGGTATTATTCCCGGTTCATAAAAAATGGTATCCCGCGGTAGATGGCGTGAATCTGAGCATTCGTCCGGGAGAAATTACCGGTGTGGTTGGCGAGTCCGGATCCGGGAAAAGTGTGATGTCCCAGTCTATTCTCAGACTGAGAGATCATGACACGGCAGTGCGTTATGAAGGAGAAATCGTTTTTGAAGGTCAGGATCTTCTGAAGCTTCCGCTCTCGAAAATGAGAGACATTCGAGGTGACCGGATCTCTGTTATTTTCCAGGATCCACTGACCTCGTTAAGCCCGGTGCATACGGTTGGCAAACAGTTGAGTGAAGTGTTGATTCTTCACAGAAAGCTGTCAAAACAGGAAGCGAAAAAGCGTGCAGTCGAGATGTTGAAGATTACAGGGATACCAAATCCGGAGAACTGCTACAGACAGTATCCGTTTGAACTTTCCGGAGGGATGCAGCAAAGAGTTATGATTGCAATGGCACTGGCATGTGAGCCGAAGCTCCTGATTGCGGATGAACCGACCACTGCCCTGGATGTGACGATTCAGGAACAGATTCTGCAGTTGATCCGGGAATTAAACGATAAGCTGGGAATGTCAGTATTGTTTATTACACACGATATGGGAGCTGTATCACAGCTTTGCCACAGTGTAAGAGTTATGTATCTCGGGCAGGTCGTTGAAGAAGCATTGACAGAAGAATTATTTGAAAAGCCACTTCATCCGTATACGCAAGGACTGTTGGCATGTATTCCGCATCTGGGCGTGGAGAAAGGCAAGCACCTTCCGGTTGTCCCCGGAACGGTACCTCCACTTACAAAAATCCCGGAAGGATGCCATTTCTGTACCAGATGCAAGGATGCGGATGCCAGATGCCAAAAGGCACAGCCGCCGCTCTGTGAGCCAGAGCCGGGACATCTTGTAAAATGCTGGAAATATGCGGATGCAAAGAAGCAGGAACAGGAGGACTAGGTATGGGGACACATTTGCTGGAAGTAAAGAATTTGAAAAAGACATATCCGCTGCGGGGAACTTCGAATAAGCTGTTTGCACCGAAAGAGCATATGATTGCCGTCAATGATATGTCCTTCTATATTGAAGAAGGAGAAATCTATGGACTTGTGGGAGAATCAGGATGCGGAAAATCGACTACCGGACGTGCCATCGTAGGCCTTAACAAGATGGACAGTGGAGAAATTCTGTATAATGGGAAGGATCTCTGCAAGTTGAGTGATCGGGAGTTCAGACCACTTAGAAAGGATCTGCAGATGGTGTTCCAGGATACCTTGTCCGCACTCAATCCGAGAGGACGTATCGGGGATATTCTGGAAGAGACCCTAATCATTCACGGTATGGGCGATGCTGCGAAACGCAGGGAGACGGTGCTTGAAATCCTGCAGAAAGTGGGACTGTCGGAAGAACATTATTTCCGCTATCCGCATGAACTTTCCGGCGGTCAGGTACAGCGTCTGGGAATCGCAGGAGCACTGATCATTCAGCCGAAGCTGATCGTGTGTGACGAACCGGTCTCCGCACTGGACGTGTCCATTCAGGCCCAGATCCTGAATATGCTGATGGATCTGCAGAAAGAGCTTCGAATCAGTCTGCTGTTTATCTCACATGATATTGGGGTTGTGCGGTATATATCGGACAGAGTTGGAGTCATGTATCTAGGCTCCATGATGGAGGAAGCGGGAACGGAGGAATTATTTGAAAATCCGCTTCATCCTTATACGAAAGCGCTCTTTGCGGCGGCACCGGATCCGTATATACAGAGAAGAGAAGTGGCAGCGCTTAATGGGGAGCAGCCGGTGAGGACAGAGAAGTTTGCAGGATGTGCGTTTTGCACGCGGTGCCCGTATGCGACAGAAAAATGCAGGCAGGAAGAACCGAAGCTTAGAGAGGTAAAGAGTGGGCATAAGGTGGCATGTCATCTGGCGGAATAGTCCATCTTAAAAGAATAAGAACAGGAGGGTGACGAAAGTTCCACTCCTGTTTTGGATATTGGAAAGTTATGAACTTTACAACTATGGGAAAGTCTGATTTAATAAATATGAAATGCAAACGAAAGAGGGACATTAGGTATGGAAATACAAGAACTTATGAATAAGATTCGTCTCCCGGAGGAAGCGCAAGAGACAGTAGTCAGATTTCTCCTGGAGGAGGAAATGTATAATGAAAAGAAAGATCTGTTTTACAAAGATACGAGAGCATTTCTGAGAGAATGGAAAGAAAGTGAGAATCATCTGCAGTGGCTTCTCTCTTTTTATTTGAAATTGGCATTGGAAGTATATGAAGAATATAAGAGACAGGGCATAGCAGAAAAAATATTTGTGGATACGTTTTATGATATTACGATCTGGTGTGAGGAATGCAAAAGAAAATACGGTGTCTACGGAATAAATGAAGCCGGATGGATTGCATTTTCTATTAAGATGAGGTTGTTCCGTCTGGGCAGAATCCAGTTTGAACCTATGACACTTCAGGAAGATATGACAGGAAAGAGCGAAAAGCTGGAAGCTGGTACGAAAGTGCTCAATGTACATATCCCGGCAGGTGAGAAACTGGATATTACAGAGTGCAGAAAATCGTTCCGGCAGGCTGAAGAATTCTTCGGAGAAAGCTATGAAGCATATGTTTGTGATTCCTGGCTTCTTGTACCGGCGCTTAAGGAGATACTGCCGGAAACAAGTAATATTATACAGTTCCAGAATCTGTTTGAAATTGTAAATATACATCATCGTTTTCCGCAGGCAGAACAGCGTATTTTTGCGGAGGTCAGGGAAGATAAAGAGAATTATCCGGAAGTCACCGTACTTCAGAAACGGGCAAAAGAATATATCCTTTCCGGAAAGGACATCGGAATCGGAGTCGGATTTTTCCGAAGAAAATCAAGGATGGAAATGGCAGAATGATAAATTAAGCATTGGAAAAAACAGATTGACCTGCTGTAAGAGAACGGTTATAATTAACTATGTGTTAAAAAAATAACAAAGAGGAGGGCGATGAAATGAGCCGATTAGAAGGAAAAGTAGCTATCATTACTGGAGGAAATTCCGGAGTAGGTGCTGCGACAGCAAAACTTTTTGCAAAAGAAGGTGCAAAAGTTGTGATCAGTGCCCGCAGAGAAGCGCAGCTTAAGGATGTTGCTGATGCAATCCGCGAAGCAGGAGGAGAAGTCCTTCCGGTTGTAACAGACATTTCCAAAAAAGGAGATGCTGACAAGCTGGTAGCAAAAGCTGTTGAAGCATATGGAAAAGTAGATATCCTGATCAATAATGCAGGTGTTCTTGAAGAAGGTCTGAAGCCAATCGATCGTTTCAAAGACGAGGATCTGGACCGGATCGTTGAGATCAATCAGAAAGGAACCATGTACTGCATGCGTGCCGCTACAGCAGAAATGTCAAAGACTGGTTACGGTTCTATCGTAAATGTGGCTTCTATTGCTGGTGTTATGGGATGCGGCGGTGCAGCTTATGTATCTTCCAAGGCGGCAGTAATCGGCGTGACACGCCATACAGCTCTCCGTTTTGCAGGAACCAATATCCGTTGTAATGCAGTGTGCCCGGGAACGATCGTGACACCTATGGTTGCAGGAACCGATCCGACAACTCTTGACCCGGATATGATGGGACAGATGGCAAAGCACAGTGATCTGAAAGTCCAGCCGTGTATGCCGGATGATGTTGCAAATATTCTGTTGTTCCTTGCAAGCGATGAGTCACGCGCGATTACCGGACAGGCAATCTGGACCGATTTCGGAGGAACATTATAATCAATCTCAGACAGAGAGGCGACGGGAAACTATGAACCCCGAATTAATCAGTAAAATGCAGGAGATATCTCCGGAAGAACAGAGCTATCTGGACGGAAATGCGACTGCCAACAAAGAACTTTATACCAGTGAAATTAAATTTGAAATTGATCGTAACCGTTTCCTGAAAGAGGGACGTCTGATTACGGTGCGCCTGCACAGCCGGTTTATCGATTTCCCGGCCCATCGGCATAATTACATTGAAATTATGTATGTGTGTCAGGGAACGATCACCCATTATCTGGATGGAAAGGAAGTGACCCTGCAGAAGGGCGATCTGCTTCTTCTTAATCAGCACGTGCAGCACGGAGTCCGGCGGGCTGAGTATGAGGATATCGGGATTAATTTTATCGCACTGCCTGAGTTCTTTGATATCCCGCTCCAGATGCTGAAAGAGAATAATACACTGGCGGAATTTCTTGTTAACACACTTCGACAGAATCATCCGGTATCACATTATCTGGTGTTCCGACTGGGAGAGAATCAGGCAATTGAGAACCTCATGGAAAATATGATCAGTTCCATGCTGAATGATGAGTAGAATGAAGACAGCATCAATCAATATTCCATGGGGATCGTTTTTCTGTATCTTCTGCGCCATGTTGATTGTCTGACACAGAGTTCCTCACAGAGCTATAAGGATGTGGTTGTGCAGTCAACGTTATCTTACATCGATACCTGGTATAAGACGGCAACGCTGTCGAAAATCGCAGAAGATTTTCACCAGTCGCTCTCGGTGCTGAGTAAAATGATTAAACAGACCACAGGATTTACATTTCAGGAGCTGCTGCAGCGCAAGAGATTCCAGAAGGCAGTCATGCTGCTGGTAGAATTTGATCTTCCGATTGAAGAGATTGCGGTAGCTGTAGGATATGAGAACCAAAGCTATTTTTACCGTAAGTTCAAAGAACGGTATGGAATGACGCCGAGAAAATACAGGTTGGAGCATAAGAACGATCGTACAATAAGAATTTAACGAAAGAAGAATAAACAGAATGGGTGATAACCACCGGTTCTGTTTATTTTTTTGCTTTCTATACCGGAGAGAGCCAGCTGTGTTCCGGGCCAGATGTGAATATGGAAAATAAGGACAGTTTTTTGGTCAAAACAGAATCTAAAACAGCGGGATGATTTTTGGTATATTTACCTTAACAGGAAGGGATACAGAAAGGAGAAAATGAAATGCAGACCTATTATTTGGCAGTTGACATCGGAGCTTCCAGCGGGCGGCATATTCTGGGGCATCTGGAAAACAGAAAAATGATTCTGGAAGAAATCTACCGCTTTGAAAATGGAATGGATATCCGGGACGGGAAAAAATTATGGGACGTCCGGAGATTGTTTTCGGAAATTGTGGCAGGAATGAAAAAGTGTAAAGAGATCGGGAAAATTCCTGTAAGTATGTCTATTGATACGTGGGCGGTCGATTATGTACTGCTGGATGAAGATGACCGGATTCTTGGGGACACATATGGCTATCGGGACAGCCGGACAACACGAATGGATATAGAAGTATACAAGATCATACCGGAACCGGAGTTATATCAGAAGACCGGTATCCAGAAACAGATATTCAACACCATTTACCAGCTTATGGCTGTGAAACAGAACACACCGGAACTTTTGGAAAAAGCAAAGACATTCTTGATGCTGCCGGATTATTTCCAGTTCTTATTGACCGGAAATAAATTGTCGGAGTATACGAACGGAACATCGACACAACTTGTGAATCCATTTTATAAACAATGGGATGAAGCTTTCATCCAAAGTCTTGGATATCCTTCTGAGATGTTCCTTCCATTGTCTATGCCGGGAACCGTTGTGGGAAATCTGACAGAAGAAATGCAGAAAGAGATCGGATATGATCTGATAGTGGTCCTTTGTGCAAGCCATGACACGGCATCGGCTGTGATGGCGATGCCAAAAGCAGAGAGGGAAGGGCTGTATATCAGTTCCGGAACGTGGTCACTCATGGGAACAGAGGTGGCAGATGCAATCTGTACAGAACAAAGCCGAAAAGCCAATTTCACCAATGAAGGCGGGTATGATTACCGGTCCCGCTATCTGAAAAATATTATGGGACTCTGGATGATCCAGTCTGTATGGCATGAACTGAATGACGGATATTCCTTTGCACAGCTTTGTGAAATGGCAGAAGCATGTAAAGATTTCCCGTCACGGGTCGATGTGAATCATGAAGTATTTCTGGCTCCGGACAGTATGATTCAGGCAATCAAAGATTATTGTGCATATACCTGCCAGAAAGTACCGGAGTCCGTCGGAGAGATCGCGACAGTCATCTATCAGAGCCTGGCTGAGTGTTACGGGAAGACGGTACATGAGATCGAAGAAAACACACACAGGGAATACGATGAAATTTATATCATCGGTGGAGGTGCAAATGCTGCTTATCTAAACCAGTTGACAGCCAACACAACAAAGAAAACAGTATATGCCGGTCCGGGAGAGGCCACTGCAATCGGAAATATGATGGCTCAGATGATATGGGACGGAAGATTCAACACTCTGTTTGAAGCAAGAAAGTGTGTGCGGGAATCTTTTGATGTAAAAGTATACAGACCGCAGTTATAAGAGCCAACAAAAAATAGAATGGAAAAGGAGAATGATTATGGCAACACGTTATGAATCAGCAAAAGAAATTTATGCAAAGCTTGGTGTAGACACAGAGGCGGCAATTGAGAAATGCAGAAATATCCCGGTTTCTCTTCATTGCTGGCAGGGAGATGATGTGATCGGATTCGATCATGAAGGGCCGCTCACAGGTGGAATCCAGACCACAGGAGATTACCCGGGAAGAGCAAGAACACCGGAAGAGCTTATGGCTGATATGGATAAGGCAATGAGTCTGATGCCGGGAAAGAAAAAAATCAATGTGCATGCATGTTATGCAATTTTTGAAAACGGTGAATTTGCAGACCGTGACAAACTGGAACCAAAGCATTTCCAGAAATGGGTTGATTTCGCAAAAGAGAGAGGAATGGGATTGGACTTTAACCCGACATTTTTCTCACATGATAAGGTGAAAGACGGTCTGACGCTGTCCAGTCCGGATGAAGAGACGAGAAGATTCTGGATCGAGCATGGAAAAGCATGCGTATGTATTTCCTCTTACTTTGCTGAGCAGACAGGAATCTCATGTGTTATGAATATCTGGACAGGCGATGGATACAAGGATATCCCAGCGGACCGTATGGGACCGAGAGTGCGCTATAAAGAATCAATTGATGAGATCCTTTCTGAACCATACGATCCAAAGATGTTAAAACCATGTGTAGAGTCTAAGGTGTTTGGTATCGGAGTCGAGGCTTATACGGTGGGATCCGCAGAATATGCACTCAGCTATGCAGCGGCAAATATTGATAAATGCCTGCCGCTTATGGATAACGGACATTATCATCCGACAGAAGTTGTCTCAGATAAAATTCCGGCATTACTTACATTTTTCCCGGAGATTGCTTTGCATGTGACACGGCCGATTCGCTGGGATTCCGACCATGTGGTTCTGTTTGATGATGAGACAAAAGAAATCGCAAAAGAAATTGTCCGCTGCGAAAGAGGTATAGAACGTACTTATATCGCACTGGATTACTTTGATGCATCCATTAACCGTATTTCTGCATGGGTAACCGGATTCAGAAGTTCCCAGAAAGCACTCTTAAATGCCCTTTGCACACCAAACGAGATGCTTAAAGAACTTCAGGATACGAATCAGATGTCTAAGAAAATGGTGCTCCAGGAAGAAATCAAGACACTTCCGCTGGGAGATGTCTGGGAAGAATACTGCAGAAGATGTGGTGTGGCAGCTGAAGGCTGGTTTGAAGAAGTAGAAAAATACGAAGCAGAAGTACTCAGCAAGAGAAACTAAATTTGGAAGGAGAAAAGATTATGAGTATTATGGATGTAAAATTTGTACAGGGATTTATTCGTATGTGTAATGACGGATGGGAGCAGGGATGGCATGAGAGAAATGGCGGAAACCTGTCTTACCGCATGAAAGAGGAAGAGGTTGAAGAAGTAAAAGAATATCTCAGTCTTGACGGAGAATGGAAAGAAATCGGAACTTCTGTGCCTGAATTGGCAGGAGAATTCTTCATGGTAACAGGAAGCGGAAAATATTTCCGCAACGTCATCCTGGATCCGGAAGACAGCATCTGTATCATAGAATTGGATGAAAAAGGTGAAAATTACAGAATCTGCTGGGGCCTGGTAAACGGAGGAAGACCGACCAGTGAACTGCCTAGCCATCTTATGAATCATGAAGTGAAAAAGTTGGCAACCAATGGTGCGCACAGAGTCATTTACCATGCACATACAACGAACGTCATTGCACTTACCCTAAAGATAAAAAAGCTTTCCGGCAATTCAGTTCAAAATAACTTTCTCGCCGGTTGTTCCAAAATAACAGCATCCCTGATAGAGGTCATTTTCATATAATCTGACAAGAATCGTCCGCATCCGCAAATCGAGCCGGTGGTAGACGACGGAGCTTACCCAGGGAAGACCGAGGATATACTCTCTTTGATTTTCCTCCAGAACCTTGAGAGAGTCTGAGAATCCTGCAGGATCTTTCAAAAGCCGCAGACCGAAATCGCAGGATGCATAGGCATCTTCAGAATTTGCAGCATATTTTGCGGAAAGTAAGTCGGAAAGTGGACCATGTGTATCGGGATCATAAGTATAGGTAGTCCAATGAATCTCCGGCAGCGTAGCTTCACTGACAATAACCTGACGGAAGCTGGTTCTTCCGTAGCTGTCCCTATCCTGAATGTAGGAGATTTTTTTGTGAATGCCTGCATTTCCGGGCTCTTCCAGAAGAAGTATGCGGTTGTCCAGCATCGATTCCCATACGATTCGCTGAATGCGTTCATAAGGTGTGGGAAAATTAAGCTTTTTGGATATCTGGGGGACGGTATATCCGTGCCCGGCCAGATGGCGGATGGCACCGTCGCTTGCTACTTCAAATGTAAAATTGGATAGTGCTTTTTGAAAATAATTTTCTTTGGACATAGACAGCCCCCTGATTCTTAAATAGACTGTATGATGAATTCATTTCAGTGGTGCTTTGTATTATGATACAGTATAACATTTGCGGGAGGTACAGTCAATGTTCCCGCGGGTGGAATCCATAAGAATCAGGGGATACGACTGTATAGAAATTGGCGTTGTACGAGTGAAAAAAAGGTGATAAAATAACGGATAATATGAACCGTTATATGACGGGATACCGAGGAAGTATGAAAGGAGACTTGGCGTGTGAAGAATAGGAAATATAAATCATGGAAGCAGAGGGTGACGGCGTTTGTATTGGGATTTCTGGTATTGCCGGCAGTACTGATGCTTCAGTCGCTGATGAATATCATGTCATATCAGATTCTGGGAACAGCTCCGACACTTGCAGTTAATGCAGTGCCGATCACATTGATCTTGATCATGCTGATCGGAATCTGGTATCGGTTCGAGACAGGATACCGGTTTTCCCCGGTGCAGGATGTAGGGAAAGTTCGAAGAGCACCGCTTTACCTGGCGGCAGTCGGAATAGGGGTCCAGGGAATCAGCAGTCTTATGATGATTGCCATACAAATTCTGCTTCCAAAGGCGTTGGAAGATTATGAACAATTGCTCGGAAATTCGGGAATGGGAACGATGTCTCTTGCGATTATATTTTATACAGTTCTTCTGGCTCCGATTGTGGAGGAACTGATTTTCCGCGGACTGATCCACCATTATTTTGAAAAAGCAGGATTGGCGTTCTGGATCGCGAATCTTTTGCAGGCGATACTGTTCGGTATTTACCATCTGAATCTGGCGCAGGGAATCTGTGCCGGAGTTATCGGAGTATTGATCGGTTATGTGGTAAGAAAATATGACACATTGGCGGCGGGGATTGCACTTCATATTGTTTTTAATATGTGGGGATATGGACTTATGCTCTTTTCTGTTCCGGACAGTCTGGGTAGAATCCTTCTTATTCTGGAGCTGATCCTTGCCGGATACGGGCTGTGGGGAATAATGCAGATACAAAAAGAATGGTAAATATGCTGTGTGTTTTATGCGATTTTGGCGTTTGATTATGCATAATGTTGAAATCGTTATTTATTTAACAATTTGTGTTGACAAAAGAAATAGAATCCAATATAATAGCATTATAAAGATTGTTAATTAATTAACAATAAGCAAACTACTATGATTCCATTATTTCATTACAGGAGGATTCAAAATGGCAAATCAGGAAACCAACATCCCAACCATAATCGACAACCCGGAAGCGCTGGAAGCGAAAATGAAAGCGATGAAGGAAGCACAGAAAGTCTTTGCTACTTATACACAGGAGCAGGTAGACAAGATTTTCAAGGCTGCGGCTACAGCAGCAGATAAGGCCCGTATCCCACTTGCAAAAATGGCAGTTGCAGAGACCGGAATGGGTATCGTAGAAGACAAAGTAATCAAGAATCATTATGCATCAGAGTATATTTACAACGCTTATAAAAATACAAAGACCTGCGGTGTGATCGAAGAAGATCCGGTATACGGAATTAAAAAGATTGCAGAACCGATCGGACTTGTTGCCGCAGTTATTCCTACTACTAACCCTACTTCGACAGCGATTTTTAAGACATTGATCGCATTGAAGACAAGAAATGCAATCATCATCAGCCCACATCCGCGTGCAAAAGTGTCTACGATTGCTGCGGCAAAACTCGTTCTGGAAGCAGCAGTAAAAGCAGGTGCACCGGAAGGAATCATCGGTTGGATCGATGTTCCGAGTCTGGAGCTGACCAATATGGTTATGCAGGATGCTGATATTATTCTTGCCACAGGTGGCCCGGGAATGGTTAAGGCTGCGTACTCTTCAGGAAAACCGGCACTTGGTGTCGGAGCAGGAAACACTCCGGTTATCATTGATGAGACAGCAGATATCCGCCTGGCAGTGAACTCCATCATCCATTCCAAAACATTTGACAATGGTATGATCTGTGCTTCTGAGCAGTCAGTTACGGTACTGGAAAGTGTTTACAAACAGGTCAGAGATGAATTTGAATACAGAGGATGCTATTTCCTGAAAGGTGATGAGATTGAGAAGGTAAGAAAAACAATTCTCATCAACGGCGCACTGAATGCGAAGATTGTTGGTCAGAAAGCAGCTACAATTGCTGCGATGGCTGGCGTAACTGTTCCGGAAGAGACGAAGATCTTGATCGGTGAAGTGGAATCTGTAGATATCAGTGAAGAATTTGCTCATGAGAAACTTTCTCCGGTACTTGCGATGTACAAAGCAAAAACATTTGACGAAGCACTTGCCAAAGCTGAACAGCTTGTTGCAGACGGCGGATATGGACATACTTCTTCTCTGTACATTAATACGAATGAAAAAGAAAAAATGGCAAAACATGCAGCAGCAATGAAAACTTGCCGTATCCTTGTCAACACACCATCTTCACAGGGTGGTATCGGCGATCTTTACAACTTTAAACTGGCTCCATCTTTGACACTTGGATGTGGTTCATGGGGCGGAAACTCCGTTTCTGAAAACGTTGGAGTAAAACACTTAATCAATGTCAAGACCGTTGCTGAAAGGAGAGAAAACATGCTCTGGATGAGAACACCTGAAAAAGTATATTTCAAGAAAGGATGTATGCCGGTTGCACTGGATGAACTCGGAACCGTTATGGGCAAGAAACGCTGCTTCATCGTAACAGACTCTTTCCTTTACAAAAACGGATATACAAAACAGATTGAAGATAAATTAGACCAGATGGGAATTGTTCATACATGCTTCTCTGATGTAGAACCGGATCCGTCCCTTGCATCTGCTAAAGCCGGTGCTGCAGCAATGCGTGCATTTGAGCCGGACTGCATTATTGCACTTGGTGGTGGTTCTGCTATGGATGCCGGAAAAGTTATGTGGGTTCTTTATGAAAATCCGGATGCAGACTTCGACGATATGGCAATGGACTTCATGGACATCCGCAAGAGAATCTACACCTTCCCGAAGATGGGTAAAAAAGCATATTTCGTTGCGATCCCGACTTCTTCAGGTACCGGTTCAGAAGTAACACCATTTGCAATCATCACAGATAAAGAGACCGGAATCAAATGGCCGCTTGCTGACTACGAACTGATGCCGAACATGGCAATCGTTGACACAGACAATATGATGAGTGCTCCGAAAGGACTTACCTGTGCGTCAGGTATCGACGTAATGACACATGCAATCGAAGCTTATGTTTCTATTATGGCTTCCGATTATACAGACAGCCTTGCACTGAAGGCAATCAAGCTCGTGTTTGATTACCTGCCGCGCGCATACAAAGACGGAAATGATGTGGAAGCAAGAGATCATATGGCAAATGCATCCTGCATGGCCGGTATGGCATTTGCAAATGCATTCCTTGGTGTAAACCACTCACTTGCTCACAAATTAGGTGCATTCCATCACCTGCCGCATGGTATTGCAAATGCGCTGGTACTTACAGAAGTAATGCGTTATAATAGTGCTGAGGTACCGACAAAGATGGGTACATTCTCTCAGTATCAGTATCCGCACACACTGGCGCGTTATGCTGAAATCGGACGTTTTGTAGGTCTGACCGGAAAGAACGATCAGGAAGTATTTGAAAAACTTCTTGCTAAACTGGAAGACCTGATGAGAACGATCGAGATCAAACCGACGATCAAGGATTACGGTGTAGATGAGAAATATTTCCTGGATACTCTGGATGACATGGTAGAGCAGGCATTTAACGACCAGTGTACAGGTGCGAACCCGAGATACCCGCTGATGTCAGAGCTGAAAGAAATCTATCTGAAAGCTTACTATGGTACAGAAAACAAATAGGTAAATGCAGATATTTTTAGACGTATAAATCAGTTTAAAAGAAAGGATGTCTACCATGAATGTAATGAATAAAGATGTAGTTGTAACCCGTCCGTATAAGGTTGTTTATAGAGAAGGGGATCAGATCATAAAAGTGTTCACACCGGAACACGGAAAAGCAAATGTATTTAACGAAGCTCTGTGCCAGGCACGTGTGGAAGAAAGCGGACTGAACATTCCAAAGGTTCTGGAAGTAACCCAGATTGACGGAGAGTGGGCTCTTAAGATTGAATATGTAGAAGGAAAGACCATGGAAGAGATCATGGAAAATGATCCGGTCAATATGGAAAAATACATGGAGCAGTTTGTGGATCTTCAGCTTACCATGCATGCAAAAAAAGCTCCGCGTCTGACGCTTCAGAAGGATAAATTCGCACGTAAGATTGAAACTCTGAAAGAAACTGTTGATGCTACAACACGTTATGAGCTTCAGACCAGACTGGATTCTATGCCGAAGCATACCAAGCTCTGCCACGGCGATTTTAACCCGAGCAACGTAATTGTAGCAGAAGACGGAACCATGACCATCGTAGACTGGTCACATGCTACACAGGGAAATGCAAGTGGGGATGCTGCGATCACGTATCTGCAGTTTGCATTAAAGAATCAGAAACTTGCAGATCTGTATCTGGATCTGTTCTGCAAGAAGAGCGATACAGCAAAACAGTATGTACAGAAATGGCTTCCGATTGCGGCAGCAGTACAGCTTACGAAGGGAATTGAAGAAGAGAAAGCATTCCTTTCAAGATGGATCGATGTAATTGACTTCCAGTAGGAATTATTATTATATCAAAATAACGCTCAGACCATATGGTCTGGGCGTTTTTTTATAATGTAGAGAGGGAAATTCAAGTACGCCTCGGCTGCCTTCTTTGGAGTATTATATTTCTAAATCAGGATTGTAACTGCCGGAGCATCTGGAGCATTTCCAGATCTTCGGCAGTTACTTTCAGGTTGGAAGCAAAGCTCTTACCGTCAGGGCAGGTGACCTGGATTTCCAGGATCGTACCCTCCTGGATGGCATTTTGGGATACGGCTTTTATAAAATTCGGAAACTTTGGATGACGGGCAGTGAACTCGTTCCAGAGTTTTTTAATTTGAAATAAATTCATAGGATTCATATGATTCATACTCCTTTAAACTGGTTTCATGTAATTTGCAGGATAAAGTATAGCACGGCTGAAAAAAGCTTACAACGAATTAATCATATTTTGTCAGCTGTTTTTCTCGATAGTCTTTCGGGGAGATTCCGTATTCTTTCTTAAATGCCCGGAAAAAGCTGGAGTAGTCCCCGAATCCGTAAGCCTGATAAACTTCAGAAATATTAGCATTTCCAAGGATGGCTTCCTTGCAGAGGGCAAGCCTTTTTTTCGTGATATACTGGTGGATCGACATGCCGATCCTGTCTTTGAAAACATGTGCGATATGATATTTACTTACATAAAATTCCTCAGCCAGCTTTTCAAGAGGCAGATCCTCATCCAGATGCTCTTCGATGTAGGATGTGAGCTGCCGGTAAAGATCCTGCTCTTCACCCGGTGAGCTAGGAACATTTCTCGCATAGATCAGACGGTTGAGAAAAAGCACCAGATCGTTGACGCACAAAGTAATCTGCGCAGCACGGCCGAACCGTTCGGAGTGCATTTCTTCGATCAGCCTGAGAATCAGCGACTGAATGGTGTTGAATGTAATCCGGTCGTTGTGGAAAAGATAAGTTTTGGAAGTTTCAACATATTGCATCAGATAGACATAGTCTGGTGAAAGCTGCAGCAGATGGCTGCAGTATTCCTGGCTGATCCAGAACACAAACCGCCGATAAGGGACTTCGTGACTGTGGATGATCGGCTTGTGCGGAATGTGAGGCGGCATCAGCATAATATCGCCATATTTGATGGGAAATGTTTCCTGACCGATCTGGATACTGACATCTCCTTCCAGGAAAAAATAGAATTCATAATAATCGTGTGAGTGCAGGGCTACTTTTTCCAGGTTCTGGTCATTATAATAATAGATTTCAAAATCCTGTGCTACCATATACTGCCTGGTACTGAAAGCGGTCTGTAAATTCTTTCTCATGACAGTCTCCTTTCCGAATGAGAAGTACTGTATTTAGTCTAACATGAAACCGCAATTTTTGCAATGTATAGGGCAACCTCATCAATGGTATTTTGCATGGGAAAATAATAGAATCAACAAGTAAAACATCGATTCAGAAAAGGAAGGTATGAAAATTATGGAAATGACACTGAGATGGTACGGAAGCAAATTTGACACGGTTACGCTTCAGCAGATCCGCCAGATTCCGGGCGTTACGGGCGTAATCACGACGCTTTACGATACGGCACCGGGGGAAGTGTGGAGCCGTGAGAGAATCCGTGCGATGAAAGAAGAAGTGGAAGCGGCCGGCCTTCATATTGCAGGAATTGAAAGTGTAAATATTCATGATGCAATTAAAACAGGCGCGCCGGAAAGAGACCAGTACATTGCAAATTATATCGAGACATTGGAGAATCTCGGAAAAGAAGATCTTCATCTGGTATGTTACAACTTTATGCCGGTATTTGACTGGACCAGAACCGAACTCGCAAGAGTACGTCCGGATGGTTCTACCGTGCTTGCCTACACACAGGAAGCAGTAGATGCACTGGATCCGGAGAAGATGTTTGAATCCATCGCAGGTGATATGAACGGAACTGTAATGCCGGGATGGGAACCGGAGAGAATGGAACAAGTGAAAGAGCTGTTCGAACTTTACATGGATGTAGACGATGAGAAATTATTTGAAAACCTGAAATATTTCCTGGAAAAGATTATGCCGGTGTGTGACAAATACGATATCAATATGGCAATTCATCCGGACGATCCGGCATGGAGTGTGTTCGGCCTTCCGCGTATCATCATCAACAAGAAGAATATCCTTCGCATGATGGAAATGGTGGACAATCCGCACAATGGCGTAACCTTCTGCTCAGGTTCTTACGGAACCAACCTTGAGAATGATCTGCCGGATATGATCCGCTCTCTGAAAGGAAAAATTCATTTTGCGCATGTCCGCAATCTGAAATTCATCACTCCGACCAACTTTGAAGAAGCGGCTCATCTTTCAAGCGACGGAACATTTGACATGTACGAAATCATGAAAGCTCTCTACGATATCGGATTTGAAGGACCGATCCGCCCGGATCACGGACGTATGATCTGGGATGAAGTGGCAATGCCGGGATACGGACTCTATGACCGTGCACTTGGAGCAACATATTTGAATGGTTTATGGGAAGCAATCGAGAAAGGGGCAAGAAAATAATGAAATTAAGTACAAACGGACTTGTAAATAGAAACGAATGGGAAGAAAAAGGATATGCCCTTCCGAAGTTTGATCGTGAAAAAGTAGCGAAAGCAACAAAGGAAAATCCATTCTGGATCCATTTTGGAGCAGGAAACATTTTCCGTGCGTTCCAGGCAAATGTGGTTCAGAATCTGTTAAATGAAGGGGTACTTGACCGCGGACTTATCGTGGCAGAAGGTTTTGACTACGAAATTGTTGAAAAAATGAACCGCCCGCATGACGATTACAGCATCCTTGTTACACTGAAGGCTGACGGAAATGTGGATAAGACAGTGGTCGGAAGTGTAGTAGAGTCCCGCATACTGGATTCTGAAAATACTGCTGAGTATGAGCGCCTGAAAGAAATCTTCCGCAAAGATTCCCTTCAGATGGTTTCTTTCACAATTACAGAGAATGGATACAGCCTTGTAAACGGAAAAGGAGAAATGCTTACGGCAGTTGTAGAAGATTTTGAAAAAGGACCGGAAAAACCGATGAGCTATATCGGAAAAGTTGCATCTCTTCTGTACACCCGTTATCAGGCGGGTGAGAAACCGGTCGCTATGGTCAGCATGGATAACTGCTCTCACAACGGCGACAAGCTGTATGCGGCAGTCAATGCATTTGCAGAAGCGTGGACCAAAAACGGACTGGCAGAAGAGGGGTTCCTTGCGTATGTGAATTCAAAAGAGAAGGTAACCTTCCCGTGGTCCATGATCGATAAAATCACACCGAGACCGGATGCTTCTGTAGTAGAAATTCTGAAGAATGACGGTGTTGAGGAGTTGGATCCGGTCATCACTTCCAAGAACACGTATGTGGCACCTTTTGTAAATGCAGAAGAATGTGAATATCTGGTCATCGAAGATGCATTCCCGAACGGAAGACCGGAGCTTGAAAAAGGCGGTCTGATGTTTACCGAGAGAGAGACCGTTGATAAAGTAGAAAAGATGAAAGTCTGCACCTGTCTGAATCCGCTCCATACAGCACTTGCTGTTTACGGATGTGTGCTCGGTTATCAGAAGATTTCAGATGAAATGAAAGATGAAGAGCTTAAGAAACTGGTTGAGACCGTCGGATATGTAGAAGGTCTTCCGGTTGTTGTAAATCCGGGCGTCCTCGATCCGAAGGAGTTTATTGACACCGTACTGAATGTGCGTATTCCGAACCCGTTTATGCCGGATACTCCGCAGAGAATTGCAACCGACACTTCTCAGAAGCTGGCAATCCGTTTTGGAGAGACGATCAAGGCTTATCAGGCATCTGATGAACTGGATGTGAAATCTCTGAAGTTGATCCCGCTGGTATTTGCAGGATGGCTTCGTTACCTGATGGCGGTAGATGATGAAGGAAATAAATTTGAACTCAGCCCGGATCCGCTTCTGGATACCGTATGCCCATTTGTTGCGGGACTGGAACTGAAAGAAGATCAGGATGTAGAAGCGAAAGTTGCACCGGTACTGAGGATGAAACAGATCTTTGGCGTGGATCTCTACGAAGCAGGTCTTGCAGATATGGTTGTCGGATATCTGAAGGAACTGACAGCGGGCAAGGGAGCGGTACGTGCGACTTTGAAAAAATATGTGTAAGGGCAGGTGCAAATAGTATGAAAGCATTTATGGATAAAGATTTCCTACTTGAGACAGAAACAGCACAGAAATTATATCATGAATATGCGGCGAATATGCCGATTCTCGATTATCACTGCCATATTAATCCGCAGGAGATCGCCGAGGACAGAAAGTTTGAGAATATCACACAGGTCTGGTTGGGAGCGGATCATTATAAATGGCGTCAGATGCGCTCCAACGGTGTAGAAGAAAAATACATCACAGGAGATGCTTCTGATCGTGAAAAATTCCAGAAATGGGCAGAAACACTGGAAAAAGCAATCGGAAATCCGCTCTATCACTGGAGCCATCTGGAACTGCAGAGATACTTTGGATATTACGGTGCGTTAAATGGAGAGACTGCAGAAGAGGTATGGAATCTCTGTAATGCAAAACTTCAGGAGGACGGCATGAGTGCGAGAAATCTGATTCGTCAGTCTAATGTAACACTGGTATGTACGACCGACGATCCGGTAGATTCACTGGAATGGCATGAGAAAATTGCGGCAGATGAGAGCTTCGAAGTACAGGTACTGCCTGCATGGAGACCGGATAAAGCGATGAATCTGGAAAAAACGGATTATCTGGAATATCTGAAAAAACTTGAAGTAGTAAGCGGCGTGAAGATTGATAGTTTTGCATCTCTGATCGAAGCACTAAGAATCCGTATGGATTATTTCGCAGAGCACGGATGCTCCGTATCGGATCACGGTCTGGAATATGTGATGTATGCTCCTGCATCGGAAGAAGAAATCGAAGCAATTTTTGCGAAAAGACTTCGCGGGGAAGCAGTCAGCCGTGCAGATGAACTTCAGTTTAAGACCGCATATATGGTGGCACTCGGAAGAGAGTACCATAAGAAAAACTGGGTTATGCAGCTTCATTATGGAGTGAAACGTGACAATAACGGAATGATCTTCGGAAAACTGGGACCGGATGCAGGAATCGACTGCATCAATAACTATGCTCCGTCTTCTGAAATGGCAGATTATCTGAATGCACTTGCCATTACAGATGAATTACCGAAGACAATCCTGTATTCCTTAAATCCGACAGACAACGCAGCAATCGGAACAATCATTGGATGCTTCCAAAGCGAAGAGGCCCGCGGAAAAATCCAGCAGGGAAGCGCCTGGTGGTTCAATGATAATAAGCAGGGAATGATCGAGCAGATGACATCACTGGCAAATCTTGGACTTTTAGGGAACTTTATTGGCATGCTTACGGATTCCAGAAGTTTTCTGTCTTATACCAGACATGAATACTTCAGGAGAATTATGTGCAATTTGATCGGAGGCTGGGTAGAGAACGGAGAATACCCGGCAGACGAAAAAGTACTGGGACGCATGGTACAGGATATTTCTTATAATAATGCAGTAAGATATTTTGGGTTTTAGCTAATGACAGGGGGACAGATTCCTTGACTCACACGCATGTGAGTCAAGGAATCTGTCCCCCAATCTATTGCCCCATTTCCTGTAGAATTCGTTTTTTTGTATCTAAGATCATTGGTTTGAATCTTTTTAAATCTTCGTCCGTCATCCGGTCTTTTGGTGCAGATATGCTGATCGCATATTTGGGTTTACCATGAAAACTTCTGAGGGAGACTGCGATACATCTTACACCCAATTCATTTTCTTCATTATCCAGAGAATACCCGCATTTACGGATTTCCTGAATCAAATGCATAAATTTATTGAAATCGGTAATGGTATATTCTGTCAGTTTGTGAATATCACTTTGTTCCCAGATACTCTTTATTTTCTCGTCTGACATATCGGCCAGCAATGCTTTGCCAACTCCGGAAGAGAAAAGAGGGATTGTTTTCCCAATCATAGAAACAAGGCGTACAACATTCTGGGAAGCTTCCACTTTATCAATATAAACAGCGTTCATGCCGTCGATTTCCACAAGATGGACAGTCTCACCGGTCTGCTCTGCAAGTGACTTGATATAAGGATGTGCCAGATCGATAATATTGTTCTGAGAAAGGACCTGGTTAGCAATTCCGCAGAACTTAAAACTAAGGCTGTATTTTAAAGTTTCAGGATCCTGTTTTACATAATTCATGCAAATCAGTGAGTTCAAGATGCGATGAACCGTTGTTTTGTTCAGATTTAACCCTTTGCTCAGTTCCAGAAGTCCCATGGGGCCGTATTGCGCTAGGTATTCTATAGTATTGAAGATACGTTCTGATACCTGGATAGGATTCTTTTCTTCCATGAAAGATTCACTCCGTTTCTTGTACTTGGGGTGCTGCATATTCTGCGCATCAAATTGTACTAAGTGGAATTGTAGCACGATTGTCAGGGAGAGTAAACAGGAAAATATCGTATTTTTTTTGAAATGTTTTTTGGGAAAAATCTGAAAATCCTGGAATGGACTGAAACGAAAAAAATTGAATAAAAAGTGCTGTTAACGCTTGACAATAGGAAGAAAGAGAGTATAATCATAGACACGAAAAGTTCATATTATGAAATTGAGTTTCATAATATGAAACATAGGCCGAAAGAATATAAATGGGAATAGGTCAATCTGGAAGGCAACAAGAATCGAAGTAAGAAAAGGAGAATCAAGATGAATGAAGTATTAGAAAAAATTCAGGAAATCGGTATCGTACCGGTCGTAGTACTTGACGATGCCAAAGATGCAGCACCACTTGCGAAAGCATTATGTGAAGGCGGACTTCCATGCGCAGAGGTTACATTCCGTACCGCAGCAGCAGAAGAGTCCATCCGTATTATGAGTGAGCAGTTTCCGGAAATGCTGGTAGGCGCAGGCACTGTGCTTACAACAGAGCAGGTTGACCGTGCAGTTGCAGCAGGAGCGAAATTTATCGTAAGCCCTGGAATGAATCCGAGAATCGTTAAATATTGTGTAGAAAAAGGAATTCTGATCACTCCGGGATGTGCGAATCCAAGTGATATCGAACAGGCTCTGGAAAATGGACTTGATGTTGTAAAATTCTTCCCGGCAGAACCGGCAGGCGGTCTTAAGATGATCAAAGCTATGGCAGCTCCGTATGTAGGAGTGAAATTCATGCCGACCGGCGGAATCAACCAGAACAACGTAAGAGATTACCTTGCATACGACAGAATTCTTGCCTGTGGCGGAAGCTGGATGGTAAAGGGAGATTTGGTAGCGGCAGGAGAATTTGACAAGATTAAAGAACTGGCAGCAGAAGCAGTAGAAATCGTAAAAGAAAGCAGAGGGAAATAAGAGATGAGTAAGAAAGTTATCACATTTGGAGAATTAATGTTAAGACTGGCACCGGAAGGATATTATCGTTTTGTACAGGCTGACAAGCTTGGCGCAACATTCGGAGGCGGAGAAGCAAACGTAGCTGTTTCCCTTGCAAACTATGGATTTGACGCAGCATTTGTTTCAAAACTGCCGACTCACGAGATTGGACAGGCAGCGGTAAACTCACTTAGAAGATACGGTGTAGATACATCTTACATCGCACGCGGCGGAGATCGTGTAGGAATCTACTATCTTGAAAAAGGTGCTTCTCAGAGACCTTCCAAAGTTATTTATGACCGTGCAGGTTCTTCTATTTATACAGCTTCTCCGGAAGATTTTGACTGGAAGAAGATTTTCGAAGGCGCAGAATGGTTCCATTTCACAGGCATTACACCGGCACTGAACGACGGTGTGGCAGCAATCTGCCTGGAAGCATGCAAAGCAGCGAAAGAAATGGGCGTGAAAGTTTCCTGCGACCTGAACTACAGAAATAAACTGTGGAACAAAGCAAAAGCAGGCGAAGTTATGGGCGAGCTTTGCAAATATGTTGATGTATGTATCGCAAATGAAGAAGATGCGGCAGATGTATTTGGAATTAAAGCAGCAAATACAGACGTAACAGCAGGTACTGTAAACCATGAAGGTTACAAGGATGTTGCAAAACAGCTTGCTGACCGTTTCGGATTTGAGAAGGTAGCAATCACACTTCGTGAGTCTGTCTCTGCAAACGACAACAACTGGTCCGCTATGTTATACGACGGAACAGATTACTATTTCAGCAAAAAGTACAAGATGCATATCGTTGACCGTGTAGGCGGCGGCGACAGCTTCGGGGGCGGTCTGATCGCAGCATGCCTGAGTGGATACGATGCACAGGCAACGATCGAATTTGCAGTTGCAGCATCTTGCCTGAAACACTCCATCGAGGGTGATTACAATATGGTCTCAATGGACGAAGTTGCCAAATTAGCCGGAGGAGATGCTTCCGGACGTGTCCAGAGATAATATAAACCCATTTTTGTCATGATTTGAAAAGGGGCGTATCTTTGAAAGAGGATACGCCCTTTTTCAAAAAGGAAGAGTATGGAAAAGTGAAGGAGAGCGCGTTATGGAGAAAAAAGAATTTGATTTATTATCTTTAGGGGAAATATTACTGAGACTGTCACCGCCGAATAATGAGAGAATTGTGCGTGGCGATATGTTTGAGAAACAGGTAGGAGGTGCGGAACTGAATGTGGCTTCCGGTGTGTCACTTCTCGGACTCCGTTCCGGAATCATTTCCAGAATTCCGGAAAGCAGTATCGGACTATTTGCAAAGAATAAGATTCGTTTCTGCGGAGTCAGTGATGATTACCTGGTTTACGATGACAGCCGCGATGCAAGACTTGGAGTGTATTATTATGAAAATGGCGCATATCCAAGAAAGCCGGGCGTTGTATATGACAGACAGCATTCCTCTATGACAAGACTGGATATCAATGAATTTGACGAGAAAATCTTCCGCTCGACCAGATGCTTCCACACCTCAGGTATTACACTGGCACTCAGCGATGCATGCCGCAAAACAGGAGTGGAGATGATCCGCCGCTTCAAAGAAGCAGGGGCGCTGATTTCCTTTGACGTAAATTTCCGACTGAATCTCTGGTCCGGAGAAGAAGCAAGAAAATGCATTGAAGGAATTCTTCCGTATGTAGACATTTTCTTCTGCTCAGAAGATACAGCCAGACTAACTTTCGGAAAAGAAGGCAATCTATATGAAATCATGAAGAGTTTCGCAAAAGAATACCCGATTTCAGTCATGGCATCTACCCAGAGAACAGTACACAGTCCGAAGGTACATAGCTTTTCCTCCGTAATCTATGACGCGAAAGCCGATAAATTCTATGAAGAAAAACCATACGAAAATATCGAAGTCGTTGACCGGATCGGAAGCGGAGACGCATATTGCTCCGGTGCACTGTACGGCCTTCTGATGGAAGGCGGATGTTGCGAAAACGCATTAAAATACGGCAATGCATACAGTGCTGCGAAGAATACAATTCCGGGGGATATGCCGTCACTTAACAGGGATGAGATTGAAAATATTATACGGGATCATAATACGACGGGGTATCATAGTGAGATGAACCGGTAGGTTGTCTGCAGGGACGCTGCTTTTGTCCCTCTAGCTCAAGCAAGGCTTTTTTCACATCCAATCCTCCGCCATAACCAACCAGTTTCCCGTTTTTCCCGATTACGCGGTGGCAGGGAATGAGAATCATGATCGGATTTCGGTTGTTTGCCATTCCGACTGCTCGGCATCCTTTGGGATTGCCAACGGCGATGGCAATTTCTTCGTAGGATCTGGTTTCACCGTAAGGAATGGTAAGGAGTGCATCCCAGACTTTGCGTTGAAAATCAGTTCCTTTGGGGGCGAGCGGAAGGGTAAAATTCGTTCGTTTTCCATCCAGATATTCCAGAATCTGTTTTTCTGTTTCATATGCCAAATCAGGAAGATTTGTATTACTTTTAGAAAATATTTTGGAGTTTAGACTCAGCATGACAATAGAAGATGCTGTACAGCCGACGGTCATATCTCCAAGTCGGGTATAAAATGTATAATAAAATGTGGTCTCTTTTTCCATGTGGAATGCTCCTTTCTCAGAATCGGTATTGCTTCTTAGAATAACAGATTTTTCCTGAATTGATGAAATCAAAAAACTGTGTTATGATTGAGTATATCAGAAAAATATTTTGAGGTGAAGCAAAATGAAGATTATTATGTTTGGAACGAATGCGTGTAAAGATTGTCTGGAAGCTGTAAAGGCTTTGGATGAAAGAAATGCAGACTATATGTATCTGGAATTTTCGGAGAGCACGGCAAATCTGAAACGTTTTCTTAAGTTAAGGGATACGGAACCGTTATTTGATGAAGTAAAAGAAAGAGGAGCGATTGGAGTGCCCTGTTTCAAGCTGGAGGATGGAACCCTGACGCTTGATCTGCAGGAGGTATTGGATAAGCTGTAGATTGAAACGGAAAATCAGAGAAATAGATCAGGATGCAGTGAACCATTGGAACGCTGCATCCTTTACTATACTGTAAATGATTGAGTTTCTTAATTAACGCCGATAAGCGAAATATGGAAGTCCGTCTTTCATCGGAACTTCGACATTACCCTGAATGAGTGGTCTTGCGTAAGCAATGAATTCGCCTCCGATATCGGAGCCGTTTTCGGTGATCCATTTCTGCGGAACCGGTTTTTCCATGTTGCAGATGATGTTGACATCTGCGGTGCCGAATTCCAGTTCATACGGCTCAGAGCTCTTGCGGATAAAGGTAATCATCTTTCCGGTCTCGCCGTCGATTGCCGCTTTCACTGCAAATCTGCCGGATTCAACAGCTTCATTTAAATCGGTAGCAGACAGGCAGGATGAAGAGCATCTCTGACAAACGTTCAATTCAACGGAACGAACTTTTACGCCAAGTTTTTCTTTTACCAGATTCTCAAGATATTTTCCGGAACCGGTCAGCATCTTATGTCCGAAATTATCTACGCCTACATCGCTTGCAAGTTCGCAGACGAAGGTGCCGTTTCCATCGTTGATTCCTTCGGAAATGCAGACAACCAGGTTGGAGGTGGTCTGAAGTTTTTCTTTTACTTTTTCGATAAATGCATCGGTGTCAAATGCAACTTCCGGAAGATAGATGAGTACCGGATTATCCCCTTCGAATTTGCGGGCAAGTACGCTTGCAGCGGTGAGCCAGCCTGCGTGGCGCCCCATGATTTCAACAATTGTAACAGATTGTTTATTATCGTATACAGAGGCATCGATGGCGATTTCACGTACGGTGGAAGCTACGTATTTCGCCGCGCTTCCGAAGCCCGGAGTGTGATCTGTCTCGACAAGGTCGTTGTCGATCGTTTTCGGCACACCGATGATGCGGATCTTATTTCCTACAGAAGCCGCGTAGCGGGAAAGTTTGCTGACGGTGTCCATGGAATCATTGCCCCCGATATAGAAGAAATAGCCTATTTCAAATTCTTCAAATTTCTTAAATAATTCAGGATACACCGGATCTGACAGATCTTCCGGGAGTTTGTAGCGGCAGGAACCGAGGAAGGACCCGGGTGTCGTTCGGATTCTTTCCAGTTCTCCATTTTCTGCGAGAGGTGCCATCTCCATCGTACGTCCCGCCAGAAAACCTTCGATTCCGTTCACCATACCGATGACTTTGCCGATTGCAGGATTGGCAAGTCCTTCAGAAACCACGCCGTAAAGACTTCCGTTGATAACGGCGGTAGGTCCGCCTGACTGTCCGACCAATAAATTGTTGCTCATAACATATTCCTCCTTTAATACGTTTTCGTATCTTATTTAACTATATCTGATAATTATTAATTTTACAATATTTCTTGGAAAAGATGATAAAATGAGCTATACTAAGTCGGAAGAGGTTAAAAAGAAATCAAGAGGAGAAAACAAGATGAAGTACATTTCTTTTGCAATTCCGTGTTACAATTCCGCAGCGTATATGGAGCGCGCAGTGGAATCAATCCTGAAGGGTGGGGAAGATGTAGAGATTATTATTGTAAATGATGGATCGAAGGATGCAACTTCGGAGATTGCGCATAGATATGAAGAGCAGTATCCGGGAATCATCAAGGCAGTCGATAAAGAAAACGGCGGGCACGGTGACGCAGTGAATTTCGGTCTTGCGAATGCCAGCGGAAAATATTTTAAAGTCGTGGACAGCGATGACTGGGTAGATGAAGAGGCACTTAAGAAAATTCTGAAAGTACTTAAGGATTTTGAAGCGGATGAGCAGCAGGTAGATATGCTGATTTCCAATTATGTATATGAAAAGGAAGGAATGACACATAAGAAAGTCATTGAATACAAGAATGTACTTCCTGAGAATCAGATTTTTGGGTGGGATGATATTAAGCGTTTTCATCTGGGACAGTACATATTGATGCATTCTGTGATCTATAGAACGGATTTCCTGAAGCTCTGTCAGCTTGAACTGCCGAAACATACATTTTATGTGGATAACATTTATGTATATTATCCGCTCCCGCATGTGCGCAAGATTTATTATCTGGACGTGGACTTTTACCGCTATTATATCGGAAGAGAAGACCAGTCTGTAAATGAAAAAGTGATGATCAGCCGGGTGGATCAGCAGATCTTTGTTACAAAGAGAATGATCGACATGTATGAAATGCGGATGGTAACGAATAAAAAGCTTCGTCAGTACATGACGAATTATCTGGCAATCATGATGACAGTGTCCTCTATTCTTCTGATTCGCTCAAAATCAAAGGAAAATCTGGAGAAAAAGCATGAGCTTTGGCAGTATTTAAAGAAGAGAGATTATAAAACTTACTGGAAGATTCGGTATGGTATTCTTGGACAGACGATGAATCTTCCGGGAAGATCAGGAAGAAAGATTTCTTCTCTGGCATATATTGTGGCGAGAAGGATTGTTGGATTTAATTAAATACTGGAACTGAATTTGAAGAAGACAAATGGGGTATCTTGTATCAGATTGATACAAGGTATCCTTTTTATTATCATGAGGAAATCTTACTTAAAACTTACATAGATATTGCTCGCTTTTGACAATAAAATACTATAATTTCCCAGATTATGAAGATTGCATGATTTGGAAAGGAACTATTCAGATGAAAAAAGCAGAAAAAACAAAAGGAAAGACAGCGAGCATCCCATACATGATGAACAGGGAATTATCATGGCTGAAATTCAATGAGAGAGTATTAAATGAAGCAGGAAACCCGAGAGTACCTTTGGCAGAAAGACTGACATTCATGTCTATTTATCAGTCAAATATGGATGAATTCTACAGAGTAAGAGTCGGTACACTGATGGACCAGATGGAATCAGCGGAAGTGGTTCGTGAAAATAAGACCAATATGACCAGTGAAGAGCAAGTGAAAGCAATTTTGAAGGCTACCAGAGAACTATGCACAGGTGGCAAAGAGCAGTTCTTTTCTGTCTAATAAGGCCACCGGTGAGATTACAATAGAGGGATCGACTTCCGTTGCGCCGCTTATGGAACAGCTGGCAGAGGCTTATGAACAAATCAATACAAATGCTAAGATTACTGTGACTGCAACAGACTCTTCAAAGGGACTGACGAAAGCAATGTCAGGAGAATGCGATTTCGGTATGTCTTCCAGAAATCTGAAAGACTATGAGAAAGAATTGTTGGACTATGAAACGATAGCAAGAGATAATATTGTTGTTATTGTAGAAGAAAATAATCCTCTGGATGATATTACATTAGAAGCGTTAAAGCTCATTTATACAGGAGAGTTGAGAAATTGGAATGATCTGAACCAATAGAAAATATGGGGAAGGCGGCAGAGTTACTGGGAGCCAGATTCAGACTTACGGCAAACGGAAGTAAAGTATTATAAATAGGAATCTTCAGGTGGAAATATGTTGGATGAGCAGATTTTACAAACAGAACAAAATAATGAGACTGTGACGACTGAAAAGAGTACAGGGTTTGAACCGATCATTACAGATTCACACAATGCGGCCAGAGTCCTTGAGGAAAATGGTATTGTATATGAAGGGGACATCGAACTCGGCAATATCGGATTTTGTAAGATCGAAGCACAGCAGGGCTGCCTGACAGGTTCCTTTTGTATCCCGAAGCTTCTCGATGTATAGGGAAGCCGTTATCGAATTCTGTTTTTTATTACAAGTGATAAGGTAGTTCTGGTTGATGATGACGGATTTTCAAAAAGGCTTGTTTCCAGGATTAAGCGGAGAAAGAGCACCAGATATAAGACGAAAGAAATATTTTTGTTTAATTTTATTGCAGAGTTTATGAATTGCGATCTGGAGTATCTGGTTCAGTTCGAGAAAAAACTGATGGAATTAGAAGAAGCGGTTCATCGTGATCATACTGAAAATTTCCAGTCCAGCATTGCAACAATTCGCCGCGAACTCCTGATCCTGCGGGGATACTATGATGAAATCATGGACGTAGGGAAGGCCTTGGAAGAGAACGAAAATCATTATTTTGCCAAAAAGCACTTAAAGTATTTTGGAACGATCTCTGACAGGGCAGAACGGCTGATGAATAAAACGTCCCATCTTCTGGAGTACGCCGGGCAGGTGAATGATGCTTATCAGGCTAAAGTGGATGCAAAACAGAACAGCAATATGCAGTTTTTGACGATCGTATCTACAGTTTTTTTCCCGTTGGCATTGATTACTGGGTGGTATGGAATGAACTTTCAGAACATGCCGGAACTGGAGAGTGGCTATCCCGGTGTGATTCTTTTGAGCGTTATCGTGGTGGTCGCTTGTATTATTGTTTTTAAAATCAAGAAGATTTTTTAGGAATAGAAATAGAATATTGCTATCTTATCACAAGTATTCGAAAAATGGAAACCTAAAAACCTTGCATTCTCCTGCCGCATAAGCTATACTGCGATTAGTAATGCGGAGGACAGGAAATCATGCATGTAACTGAAAAATTAACAAGGCCACTTACGGAGGCGAAGTACTTAAATGCGGATAATGTTGACCGATACCGGAGCATTATGCGCATTTTTTATGAGAATTATGAAAAACTGAAATACTGGATGTATCAGGAGGATGTTTATGCTCAGATGATACAGGATCCATATTTTGCTGAATACCGAATGGAGCAATGCCAGCAGGATCTGGCTGCGCTGGTGGAATGGAAGAATCTGACTACGATTCAGGATACCAGAAAGGTTTCTTCCATTGAAGAGTTCAAGAATAAGAAATTCCGTTATCAGATGTCGGAGTATAGTGTGGAAATTGAACGTCTGGTGCTCAGGCTGGAGAATCTATTCATCGAAGGAGCGTCTCTGGAACCGACTCTTCTGGAGCGGATCCGGCGCAGTGTTGCGAGATTCCCGGAAATGGGCGGGGCGGATTTGAATACAGTTTATACATGGTGGCAGGATTTGAACAATGATTTTATCCGGCTGAACCAGAATTACCAGGACTACATTCGCGATTTGAACAGTGTGAAAGCAGAAGAAATGATGCGGACGAAGGAATTCCTGGTATTTAAGGATAAACTGGTGGAGTATCTGAGAAATTTCATCAAGGGATTGCAGAGAAATGTGGGCGTAATCGAAGAGAATCTGCGGATGTTGGATCCGGAACTGCTTCATCAAGTGCTGGACAAGGTGAACCAGTATGAATTGTCGATTCCGAGGATAGATGTGGAAGTATCTCCGGAGCTCATTGAAGAGAAGACGAAAGGGCGCTATCAGAGCATCCGTAACTGGTTTGTGGCGGAGAATGGGCAGGAAAATGAAGCCGGGAAATTGTTTGATGCAACGAATGAGATTATCCGCAGGATTACACGGTATGCGGCGCAGCTGAGCGAGAAAAATGCACTGGGAGCGAACCGCAGGGAAGAATACCGAAAGGTGGCGGAACTGTTCCTGAAGTGTGAAGATGTACAGGAAGCACACAAAATGTCGGCAATGGTTTTCGGACTGGAGAAACCATTTCATTTAAAAGGGGACAGCCCGAGAGAGACGGACAGTATGAACAAAGGTGTATATGAGGAGCCGGCATTGGAGCTGTTGCTGAAACCCAGAGTGAGAACATACCGTGAGAAAACGAGGAGAAGTTCTATCAGAGACAGCCGAAGGGAAAAGGAAGAGACCAGAAAGCAGATGCTGGAGCAGCTTCGGGAGGACAGGAGGAAGATTGAAATGCTGGAGCGGGATGGGCGGATCGATTTCGCATCCCTTCCGGTTATTGAGCCGAGAGTGCGGGAAATCCTGCTGAAATGGCTGTCGGATGCGCTGGAGGATGCAGATTATACGGCACGGACGGATGACGGAAGACTGTATGTACTGGATACAAGAGAGGCAAAAGAGAGCTGTGTGGTGCATTGTGAGGACGGAAACTTTACGATGCCGAAGCTTGCGATCGTATTTCAAGAGGAAACGGGAGAATGAAAGAGTTAGAGGCATTACTGGAAAAGCGCTGGATTCTGAAAACGGAGGATAAAGAACTGTATTATAAAGTCAGAGATTCGATTGGTGAAATCCGGCGTTTTGCAACAGATAAGATGGGATGTCAAGTCATAGAAAATTCACTTCTTGTAAAAATGGAGAAGATTCCGGCGATGCCGGAAAGTTTTATGGGAATCGAAGAATTTACATCAAGAGAGGAATATGCATTTCTTTGTATTTTGCTGATGTTTCTGGAGGATAAGGATGCGGAGGAGCAGTTCATCCTCTCGCAGCTTACAGAGTATGTTTCCGCCAATATGCCGGGACAGCCGGTGGACTGGACCTTATATACCAGCCGGAGGAGAATGGTGAAGGTGCTTCGGTATGCAGTGGCACAGGGGATTGTGAAGGTGACGGATGGAAGCGACGATGTGTTCATGGACGAAGAGTCCGGGGAAGTGCTGTATGAAAATACAGGAGCATCCAGATATTTTATGAGAAATTTTTCAAGGGATATCATGGAATATACAAGACCCGAGGACTTCCGCGAGAGTGACTGGTTTGAAATGAATGAAGACCGTGGAATCGCAAGAAGACACCGCGTTTACAAACGGCTGCTGTTTTCGGTGGGGATGTATCGGAACGCCGGAGCAGAGGAAGATTTTGAGTATTTAAAATACTACGGACGCAGACTTGCGGAGGATCTGGAACAGAATTTTGACTGTCAGCTACACATTCACAAGGGAAGTGCATTTCTCTTGGCGGGGGAAGACTGCCATATTGGAACGACATTTCCGGGAAATAATGCGCTGTCGGATATTCTGCTTCTGTGCTGTGCAAAAATCCGCGAAAAAGTAGAGAGCGGAGTATGGAAAACCGGGAATGATGATACCATTCGTGTTGAAAAGATCGAGTTTGAGCAGATGCTAAGAGAAGTAAAGGCAGAGTCGGGCTTGGGATTCACAAAGAATTACCGGGAGATGCCGGAAGGGGAGTTTGTGCGTGAGATCACGGAGAATCTGGAGCGGTGGACCTTTATCAAATGTGAGGAGAAGGAGCATCAGGTGATCATATATCCGTCGGCGGGAAAGATGACGGGATGTTATCCGGACGATTATGCGGGAGGAAATACGAATGAACAGTAGATGGCAGGCAAATAAAATCGGTCTTATTAATTTCTGGTATTATGATGAGCAGGAGTTTCCTTTCGTAAAGGGAAGAATGCTGCTGCGTGGATCGAACGGTTCGGGAAAATCCGTTACCATGCAGAGTGTGGTGCCGCTCCTTCTGGACGGAAATATGAGTCCGGAGCGATTAGACCCATTTGGATCCCGGGACAGAAAAATGAGCAGTTATCTTCTGGAGGAGGACGATGGAAGGGACGAACGCACGGGGTATCTGTACTTGGAATTCAGACGGAAGGAAAGCGATACCTATCTTACCATTGGGATGGGAATCCGTGCAAGGAGAGGAAAACCGCTGGATAAATGGTATTTTGGCCTGACTGACGGGAGAAGAATCGGAAAGGATTTTTTCCTGTACAAGGAGACAGATGAGAAGGTAACACTCTCCCGTAAGGAATTGGAAAATCGCATTCAGGGTGGCGGTCAGGTATTTGACCGTCAGATAGAATACATGGAATTTGTAAACCGTCAGGTATTCGGTTTTGAGACGGTGGAAGAGTATAAAGAAATGATCGATCTTTTGATCCAGCTTCGTACACCGAAGTTGTCAAAGGATTTTAAACCTTCTGTCATCAATGATATTCTGAGTGATTCGCTGCAGCCGCTGTCGGATGAGGATCTTCGTCCGATGTCTGAGGCGATTGAAAATATGGATACTATGAACCTGAACCTGAAAGCCAGACAGGAGGGAAAGCAGGCGGCAGAGAAGATTAACCGGGTACTGGATAAGTATAACCGGCTTGTTCTGTTTGAAAAAGCAGAAAATTTTGAGGAAAATCAAAAGAAGCTGGAATCTTTAGAAAAGGAAGAGAACGACAGAAAACGGCAGATTCGTGAGTGTGAAACCCGGGTGCAGGAGCTGGAAAAGAATAGGATGGATCTGGATGCCGGGAAGATTGCCATGGAAAAAGAACGTGACTCTCTGAGTAAAAGTGATGCGGTAGGGCTGAAACAGAAGGAAACAGAGCTTGCAGACTGGATTGCAGAAAAGGAAAAGACGCTGAGGGAGAAGGAGAAGCAGCTCGCAGACAAAGAGGAGCAGTATGTCGAATTCGAGAACAGAAAGAAGGCAGAGCAGGACAGGATATGGCAGAAGGAGCAGGAACTGAACCGGCTTCTGGAGGAAATGCAGGAAGAGGCCGATGAGATGGCGTTTCAGGAGCATGCATTCATGAACATGGAACTGAAAGAGAACTTCCGCACGGCATATGCATTTGATACGCATGAAAAGCAGTTTTTACAGACACAGAAGCATATTTCCGAAGGACTCAATGTTCTTCGCGAAGTAGATGCACGGCAGAGGCAGGTGGAAGAGTTACTTCAGAAACGGGAGAAACATCAGAGGGAGATGGATGCGTCATGGCGGAAGGTGAGTGAGCTGGAAGCCGTGTTTGTGCAGGTGCAGAACGAATGGAAGGAAGCACTTTATAGTTGGAACGGGCGCAATCAGGAGCTTGTTCTGTCCAATGAGATGCTGAAACAACTGGCGCAGTTCGCAGAGACCTATGATGAGAAGGCAGATTTTGGCAGTGTTCGCCAGATGGTGGCAGATGTAAAGATTGGGAAAAAATCAGAACTGGATGCAACTCTTTGGAAGAACCGGGCGAGAGTGAAGGAGCTTCAGGCAGAGTACGAGGAACAGAAAATGCAGCTCCATGAGTGGGAGAACCATAAAGAGCCGGAGCCGGAGCGCAGTGAGGCGGTCTTAAGAAACAGAAAACGCCTGCAGGAAATGCAGATCCCATATCAGGAATTTTACAAGGTCATTGAATTCGGAACAGCGCTTGACAAAGCATCCTGTGACCGACTGGAAGAAGCTTTGTACTATATGGGTATTCTGGATGCGCTTGTAATCGAAGAACAGTACAAAGAAAAGGTACTGTCTATGGAACGTGGCTGCAGCGATAAATACTTGTTTGTCCAGAAGCAGCGGGTGGAAAAAAGTATTCTGGATGTGTTGGAACTGAATGATTCGGTAAATGATATCTTCTTTAATCAACGGATTACCGGCATCCTTGGAAATATTGCCTATGACGGGGAGGGAATCACATCTATTTCATCACAGGGAACTTACCAGATCGGTGTTCTGACAGGAACCGTGACTGGAGAATATGAAGCCGGATTTCTCGGAACCAGAGCGAGAGAGCAGAATCGTCAGGCGAAGATCGCAGCATGTATTGCGGCGATGGAACTGTTGGAAAAGGAGCTGGCGGGACTTCAAAAAGAGGCAGAAGAGCTGCAGGAACGCATTGATCTCCTTACTAAAGAATACGAAGCATTTCCGGGGGATGTGGATCTTAAGGAGGCGTACCGGATGATGGCGGATGCCGCAAGGTATGCAGACCGAATGAAGGAAGAAGGACTTCTCATGGAAGAAAAGCTTCGTGAAATGACGGAGATCTTAAGAGAGAAAAAGAAGGAAGCTTTACAGATTGCGGAAAAGCTGTATCTGACCTGCAGCTACGAGGTGTTCCTGAGAGCGGATGAGGCGGCCCGCGGATACGGACAGCATTTCTATCAGTTGAAATCCGGTCATGAACTGTTTGTACAGATGGTGTCTCATTTGCGTGAACTTGGTGAACGTATGGAAGATCTGGATGCAGATATGGATCAGATTCGGTATGATGCCGGAAATACAGAAAAAGCGCTGCATGCAGATCGTGCAGAATATGCTTCTGTGCAGGAGCAGCTGAAGCTGACGGATTATGAAGAGATCAAAGAACGGCTGGATGCCTGTGTGAAATGGCTGAATGAGTATCCGAAGAAACTGCAGGACTGTGTGGAGGAGAAAACCCAGAAAAGTGAACAGGCAAAGAATCTGAAGGATCAGATGGAGGCAGGAGCCGAGAATATCAGAGAGCGAAGAAGAAGGGGAGAGTATCTCCGAAAATGCTATGAAGCAGAAATGGCTCTTTCTTATGTAGCGATTCCGGAAGAACTGGTGCAGGAAGTGGGTAAGGTGTGCGGGTATCTTGCCACAGACTGCCGTGAACTCCAGAAAGAGAAGATCATTCGGGATCTGAACGAGGTTTATTTTGCAAACAAGGGATTTCTGAATGATTATCAGCTCATGCAGACGGAACTGTTTGGTGAACTGGATGAATTTGCCAGAAAGGGAGACCCGGCGGCGAAACGTATGGACATTCTGGCAAGATATCAGGGAGTAAAGATTCCGTTTTCTAAGTTACTTGACCATCTGGAAGAAGAGATTGCAGAGCTTGTGGAACTGATCAAAGACGGAGACAGGGAGCTGTTCGAGGATATTCTGGCAAATACAGTGAGCCGGAAAATCCGTGGAAAAATCAACAGTTCCAATGCGTGGGTCGATAAGATGAACGCACTGATGGGAGCCATGAACACCTCAAGCGGTCTGAAACTGAGCCTGCGCTGGCGAAGCAAAACGGCGGAGACAGAGGATCAGCTCGATACGAAAGAACTGGTGGAACTTCTGAAAAAAGACTATCGTCTGATGCGGGAGGATGAGGCGGCCAAGCTGTCACTCCACTTCCGTTCCAAGGTGGAAGAGGCGAGACGGCACGCAAAGGACAGTGAAGGCATGGTCTCTTTCTATCAGGTGATGAAGGAAACACTGGATTACCGGAAATGGTTCGAATTCCAGCTCTTTTCACAGAAGAGCGGAGAGCGGCAGAAGGAACTGACGAACAGTGTCTTCGGAACCTTCAGCGGAGGTGAGAAAGCAATGTCCATGTATGTACCGCTGTTCTCGGCGGTCGTGGCAAAATACCAGGGAGGACGGGCGGATGCTCCGCGGCTGATTTCTCTGGACGAAGCATTTGCCGGTGTGGACAATAAGAATATTCGGGATATGTTCCGGCTGATGACGGAATTCCAGTTTGATTTTATCATCAATTCACAGGTGCTCTGGGGGGATTGTGATACGCTTGATGCGCTGGCAATTTACCAGCTCCTCAGACCGGAAAATGCAAAATTTGTGACCGTAATGCCTTATCTGTGGAACGGTAAGGCGAAGGAGATGGTGGACGATGAAGAAAAGATGGAACAACGGGCTCTCCAGTTCGCTGACTAGAGAATGTGCAGACTATTTCCGGGAGAGGCCGGTATTTGACCGGCTTCTGCGCGGATTCCGGGAAAAATATATGTCCTATGGATCCTTCTCCGGTACGGTAACTGTGCGTAATTTATCCGAAGAGGACATAGAGGATCTGGAAGGATTTTTTCAGAAAAATTTCCATGGACAAAAAAGTGTGTCTATTTCTGCGGCCAGGTTTGAAAAGGCACTGAAGAACAGCAGATTTGACGGCTGCCAGCCAAAGGAGATTCTGGAACAATATTTTGGGGAAGAAATGGCGGGGAAGAAAGAGCTGCAAAAGGAAGAGGAACAGAAGTGGTTTCTGGAACTGGAGCATGCGAAAAGATCGTGTATCGGAACTTTGGCGCAGCAGTGGGTGGATGAACTGATTCAGAAGAAAAGTGAGACATCACTTTATCTGGCAAAGCGTTACCGAGAATCCGGTAAAAACATAGAAGAAGTAAGGGCACTGCTGCATTTGGGAATCCGGATCCTCAATGCATTTCCCTATCATCAGGAGAGAACGGAATATCTGGCCGTATTTGCCACGATGATGACCGGAAATCCGCATGCATTTGATGACGGCATGAAGGACGGGCAGTTTTTGCGGCTTCTGGCAGAATGGGATACAGTGCACAGGGGGCTGAATGTCGAAAAATCGGAACTGTTCCCGGCATTACAGAAGCAGAGGATTTATTTGGCGGTTGGGATACTAAGAGACGATGTTTCCAATTGTGTGATGCTTTCGGGAATCCGGGCATGGAATCGGAATGGAAAAGCGCATGCAGGAATGGAAGGATTCCGGGACGAGGGTGACCCTGTGCAGGTGCCGCTGGCGGTGCTTGCCGGATGGGAGCGGGTTGAATGCCCGGCTCAGGAAATCTATATTGTGGAAAATCCATCCGTATATGCTATGTTATGCGGAACATGGAGAGGGCGAAAAGCATGTATGTGCATGAACGGGCAGCCCAGACTCAGTGCGGTGATGATGCTGGATCTGCTTAAAAAGGCGGAAAGCAAGGTGTACTACGCGGGAGATTTTGACCCGGAAGGCATGCTGATTGCACAGAAAATTCGACACTATTATAAGGGAGAGATGGAGTACTGGCATATGTCGGCTAAAGACTATGAGAAAAGCCGATCTCAGGAGAGGATTTCTGAAAGAAGACTGAAAATGCTGGATAGGATTGAAGACACTGAACTCGTGGAACTTGCGGATGCAATCCGCAAAGAAGGTGTGGCGGGATATCAGGAATCAATCTGGGAAGTGTATCTGGATGGATGTTAGAAAAAAATCCGGAAAATATGCTGAATCGGGTAGAAAACGGAGGACGCGTATCTCGCAGAAAGTACGCCGGGGCGTACTTGAAATAAAAATGTGATTAAAATATTTTGCAGAATACAAAAGAAGGAGTGATGATTATGCCTGATTATCGGAAAACAAAAAGAGCCTGTTATATGGGATTTATTACACAGGCAATTGCAGCTAATTTTGCCCCATTGTTATTTTTAAAATTTCATCATGATTATCAGATTACACTTGGAAAAATTGCATTGATCTCTACCTGCTTTTTCTTTACACAGTTGCTGGTAGATCTGTTTTGCGCAAAGTTTGTGGATAAAATAGGGTATCGAATCTGTATTGTTGCTTCTGAGGTTTGTTCGGCAGCGGGACTCATTGGTCTGGCGTTTCTGCCTGATCTTTTGCCGGAACCGTTTGTCGGAATGATCCTGAGTGTTATTGTGTATGCAGTCGGAAGCGGTCTGATTGAAGTGCTTTGCAGTCCGATTGTGGAGGCATGTCCATTTGACAACAAAGAGGCGACGATGAGCCTGCTTCACTCTTTTTATTGTTGGGGAGCGGTAGGAACAATTGTAATCTCTACACTGTTTTTTGCGGTGTTTGGCATGGACAGATGGAAATGGGTGGCTGTCTTATGGGCACTTGTTCCGGCCGTAAATATCTATAATTTTGCTACTTGTCCAATCGAACATCTGGTAGATGACGGGAAAGGAATGGGAATAAAAGAACTGTTTCGAAAACCTCTTTTCTGGATCGCAATATGCTTAATGATATGCTCCGGCGCATCAGAACTGGCAATGGCACAATGGGCATCGGCTTATGCAGAGGCGGCTCTGGGGCTGTCAAAGACAGTTGGAGATCTGGCAGGTCCCTGCATGTTTGCTGTTACAATGGGGATCAGTCGTGTGATCTTTGGAAAATATGGTGACAAAATGGATCTGATGAAATTTATGACAGGATCTGGAATACTATGTGTGATATGTTACCTGCTTGCTTCTGTATCGTCGAATCCGATAGCCGGTTTGATCGGATGTATTATCTGCGGCTTTTCTGTCGGGATTATGTGGCCCGGCACGATCAGTATTTCATCAGAAAGATTTCCGGCAGGCGGAACAGCGATGTTTGCGTTGCTTGCTATGGCAGGGGATCTGGGCGGAAGCATAGGCCCGGGGATTGTCGGGCGTGTGACTCAAAGTGCAGGAGACAATATTCGTGTGGGTATGGGAGTAGGACTTTTGTTCCCTATTACCTTATTAATCATGCTTTTTATCTTGAAAGAAGATAAGACTCCCACCTCTATAGGTGATGAGTTGTGACTCTTGCAAGGCAAAAGAAACATTAATAAAAGTCTGAATCGAGTCCGTTTTACGAAAGATGTACAATCCTGCCGGCACAGGATGTAGAGAAGATCGTATGAATTAGAGGATAAAAAGATGACACGAAAAATGTAAGCAGTAAAGATTCTGGAAAGTCATCATATATTGTAAAAAGCAAAATGATAGGATTTCTTGAAATGACGGAACAGAATCTGGAAAATATGTTGAATCTCGCATTGGACGCGACGGAAAAAGAGCGGGAAAAATCTCTGAATCTGGATGTGGGGTATTATCCGATTGAAAAAGAATGGGAGTTGATTGTAAAGTATTCCGGCTCCCTGGATGCGGTGCGGGAGTTCGCTGTGCAGGTGACTGAACTGAAAAATGAGTATGCGATCGTCGTTGTACGGGAATCAGACATACAGAGACTTGCGGATCTGCCGCAGGTGGAGTATATTGAAAAGCCAAAAAGATTATATTTTCAGGTGGAAAACGGAAGACGGGTATCTTGTATCAATTTGGTACAAGATACTCGTTTTTTTATTCCTGGCAGACCGGAAGGCACAGAAGGACTCTTCGGAAAAGGAGTGCTGGTTGCGATTCTGGATTCAGGGATTGATTATGCAAACATGGATTTTCGGAATCCGGACGGCACGACGAGGATTGTCAGTATCTGGGATCAGACAACTCCCGGCACGCCACCGGCAGGGTATGCGCTGGGGGCTGAGTATAGCAGACAGCAGATTGATGACGCGCTTCTTAAGAATGATCCGTTGGAAATGCGCAGACTGGTTCCCGTAACGGATACGTCCGGACACGGTACGGCGGTGGCTGGAATTGCGGCGGGAAATGGACTTGGGAGTGGAAATCGGTATCGCGGTGTGGCCAGTGAAAGTGAATTGATAGTTGTGAAGCTTGGAAGACCGAGGGAAGAAGGCTTCCCGAGGACGACAGAATTGATGATGGGACTGAATTATGTGGTGGAAAAGGCACTTGAGACAGGGAAACCGGTGGCAGTGAATATCAGTATTGGGAATACGTATGGGTCACATGACGGCACCTCTCTTCTGGAGCGCTTTATTGATGATATTTCGAATTTCTGGAAAAGTGTGATCTGTATCGGAATGGGAAATGAGGCTGCAAGTGCCGGTCATATTTCCGGAACACTTCGGGAAGGAAATGAAGAGCGTATTCAGCTTGCCGTTCAGGAGAATCAGCCTACCCTGAACGTTCAGATCTGGAAGTCTTATGTTGATGAGGTGGAAATATCTCTCAGAACGCAGGCAGGAACAATTGTCGGTCCAATCCGGGAGGTGCTGGGCCCGCAACGTTTTCGTGTTGGTGCGACAGAAATTCTTCTTTATTACGGAGAGCCGAATCCATACAGTACGGCACAGGAAATCTATTTGGATTTTCTTCCTATCGGAACGTATATTACTTCCGGAATATGGGAGATTGTACTTACTCCAGGTAAAATTGTGGAAGGAAATTATGAAATGTGGCTTCCCAGTGAAAATGTGCTGAATAAAGGAACCGGATTTCTGTTTCCACAGGAAAATGTCTCCCTAACGATTCCATCGACTGCAGAACGTGTGATTTCGGTTGGAGCCTATGATGCACGGACACTTACCTATGCAAATTTCTCCGGTCGGGGATATCTGCTCGGCGGAGGAAGAGTGAAACCGGATCTTGTTGCTCCGGGAGTGAATGTCACGACTACCCGCGCCGGAGGAGGAACGGTGACAGCGAGCGGGACATCTTTTGCGACACCTTTTGTGACCGGGGCGGCAGCTCTCCTTATGGAGTGGGGAATTGTATGGGGGAATGATCCGTTTTTGTATGGGGAGAAGGTGAAAGCTTACTTAAGAAGAGGAGCCAGAGCGCTCCCGGGATTTGAAGAATATCCGAATTCACAGGTGGGGTATGGGGCTTTATGCGTGAGCGAAAGCCTGCCTAAGAGATGAAGTAAAAAAGAAACGAAAAATTACAAAATGCTGTTGACGGGACAAAGTTTTAATAAAAAATGAAATGGTACAATAAATTAAAAATATTGAAAAGGATATTGACATGTATTATAATTTTAATACGAAGATCAAAGATGTTAGCAATTAAATAAAAAATGAACAAAAATAAAATTAATAAATAAATTGATAAAATAGAACAAAGGAGACAGAGTGGAATGAGAATATCAACAGCTGAGATTAAAATGTTAATAAAAGAATGTGTTAGGCAGGGTGGAATGTACACTGCACCAGATTTTAAAGAGTATATAGTAGCAAATAGTGGGAAAGATGTTACACGTGGTCAAATATCTGGAGCTGTGTCTCAGTTAGTTGATACGAAAGAGATTGTAAGAGTTGGGCGCGGTTTATATGCAAAGGATATGAAGGTGACCGCAAATAAAAAGAAAAGCAATGATGATGAAGTAAAGGATACATTAAAAATACAAATTTATAATACATTGATTAAAGTGGAGAAAGAGTTGGCAACAACAATTAGCTCAGTTGATATTTGGAAATTAAATGGTGAAAATTTTGAAATTGTGACAAAAATGCGTGAATTGAAAGATTCTATAGAAGAGATAAAAACGCAATGCAAATAAGAAGGGGATATAGAGGTGGTAATGAAGTGAAACATAATATTCTTGATTCAATATTATCAAATACAGTTTTAGGTAAGGAAGAAAAGGAAAAGTCAATTAACGTTGCTCTTTCTGAAATTGCAACAAATATTAAGTAAAGGGAGGTAGGATTTGTGATGCAGGATGGAAAAATAAAAAATTCCAGTGAGTTGGAGTTTGTCGTGTTTTGCATTGAAAATGTGGCGGCAAAACTGGGTGTAGATGCAGAGTATGTCTATCAGGCATTTACTGAAAAGAGCGACATTCTGAACGGATATATCGTGCCGGAATATGAAGTGCTGCATACTCAGAGCCGGGAATATATCGTAGACGACCTTCTTGATGTGATGAAAGAAAGGGGTGTGAAAGTATGATTCTCTATCATGGTTCTTTTTTAGAGATTGCAAAGCCGGATTTGGTTCATTCCCGTCCTAATGTTGACTTCGGACGTGGCTTCTATGTCACGCCACTGCATGAGCAGGCTGAAAAGTGGTGCGGAAAGTTCAAACGTCGTGGAAAAGATGGTGTTATTTCTCGATATGAGTATGATGAAAGTCGGAAAGTTGAACTGAAAATATTGAAATTCGATTCGTATTCCGAGGAATGGCTGGATTTTATTCTGAACTGCCGTAGCGGAAAAGATTCGACAAATTATGACCTTGTTGTGGGCGGTGTTGCCAATGATAAGGTATTCAATACGGTGGAACTGTTTTTTGACGGATTGATTGATAAGATGGAAGCCATCAACCGTCTGCGATATGAAAAGCCGAACCTGCAAATTTGTTTTCGCACAGAGAAGGCATTGTCTTTGCTGCATTTTGAAGGGAGTGAAATATTATGACAGCTAATCCGATTTTACTTCAGAAAAAATACAGCCGTGTCATTGAGTGTTTTGCTAAACAGCAGGGACTTTCACTGGATGCGGCATTGGATTTTTTTTACCATTCCGAGGTCTATCAGCTGATTCGTGACGGTGTATCGGATATGCACTGCATGAGCGATGCATATCTGGCAGAGGAACTGGAACAGGAATATGCTGAGAAAAAGCAGTTGGAAAAAGGGGAATTTTGACATACAGTGGTAAATTGATTATTCCGGCCCCTTTGGGTTCTTCCGCAACTGCCCGTTTTCTACTTCCAATGAAATTATTTCTGTGATAAAATATTGATATCAAGTAAAGGCTGAGATCGTAAAAGACGGAATCACAGATGACGCATGGAGTGCATACCTTGATAAAATGGATGCTATGGGACTTTCCGAACTGCTGGAACTGAAGCAGAAAGGTTTCGATATGTTCTATGAACTGACCAATTATTAATTGGGTGTCACGGTACTTGATGAAGTAATGTGCGAGGGCTGCCGTATTGGCGGCCCTTTTGCAAATGAATGATTTAAAAAAAGACGGGAGGAAGAGCAATGGATCTGTTTTACTCACCGGAGTATGCAAAAACAGGAGATGTCATCCCATATTACAATGAAGAAACAAAACGGTTTGAAGGTTATTATTTAAAGAACTGGAATCCGGATGCGCCGAAGGATATGGTCGTGTACGGATGGCATCATATTGTTTCGGAGGACAACCGGAATTTTATAGAAACGCCCACCAACATTCACGGAGGGACAGGTTCCATTCTGAAAGTGAACGGACTGTATCACATGTTTTACTGCACGTTTGATCAGGAACCGCAGGCCCAGTGGGCAAGACATGCGACCAGCACCGATCTGGTACACTGGACAGATATACCGGAAGAGAAATTTACAGCTGACGGAGAAATCTACAGGATGTCGGACTGGAGAGATCCATTTGTATTCTGGAATGAGGAAGAGCAGAAATGGTGGATGCTGCTTGCTGCACGGGAAAATGGTGCAACTGAGAGAAATGGCTGTGTAGCGCTCTGTGTCTCAGATGACCTGGCTCACTGGGAATACAGAAGACCGCTTTACGCACCGCGAACCCATCAGGGAGCTTATGAGTGTCCGGACTTCTTTAAGATGGGAGACTGGTATTATCTGGTTTATTCCAGTTATACGGACGGATTCAGTACCTATTATCGTATGAGCCGGTCTCCAAAAGGACCATGGCTCAAACCCAGAGTGGATACCTTTGACGGAAGAGCTTTTTATGCGGCTAAGACAGGGACGGATGGAAAGGATCGTTTTATTTATGGATGGAATCCGACCCGGGGAGAAAACGGATGGGGCTTTGATCCGGGGAACGATTTTGGAAAGGACTATCAGACCTGGAACTGGGGCGGTTCCATTGTAGTACACAAGATCCTGCAGCATGAGGACGGGACGCTGGGGGTATGCCCGGTGGACAGTGTAGCCAATGCGTTTGTCAGGTCGGAAGAAATACATGCAGAAGGGCTGACCGGAACATGGACGAAAGATCATAACAGCCTCAGCTGCTGCTCGGAATACGGTTATTCGGCTGCGCTTGCGCAGAAAATCCCGGAACAGTGCTGTATCCGTGCAACTTTGAAATATACAGGAGAACCGTCCCGGTTTGGCCTTGCTTTGCAGGTGGACGAAAAATTTGACTTCGGATATTATCTGATGTTTGAGCCGGAGTTCAACAGAATTCAGTTCCGTTCCGGACTTAGAATGTATGAACAGGGAGGACAGATGTTCCCGTATGCGGTAGAGATGGAGCGTCCGCTTACTCTGGAGACGGACAAAGAATACGAACTTGCACTCTATATACAGGATACGATCGCTGTACTCTATGTAAACAACGATGTGGCTTTTGGTTTCAGAATGTATAATTATCAGGGACGCAGTCTCGGGTTCTTTGTCTCTGAGGGAAATCTGGAAGTAAAAGATGCAGTGATTATGACGGAAAGGAGAGAAGCATTTATCTAGGGAGATAATTGACATAATAAATTTTCAGGAATATAATAGCAGGCTAACGATAATGAAAAATATGAATTTGAGGAGTTTTGAAAATGGATCAAAAAGAAAGAATGCTTGCAGAACTTCCCTACATTGCATCTGATGAAGTATTGAGCAGGGAACGCCTGGAATGTAAAAGAAGGATTTATGAACTGAATCAAGTCCATCCGGATCAGTATAATAGGATTCCGGGGCTGCTAAAGGAATTGTTTGGAAAAAGCGGCGAAGCTGTTTTTGTAGAGCCTCCATTTCATTGCGATTATGGTTATAACATAGAGGTCGGAGATAATTTCTTTGCAAACTATAACTGTACAGTTTTGGATGTTGCAAAGGTGACAATAGGGAAAAATGTCATGCTGGGACCAAATGTGTCTTTTTATACTGCCGGACATCCGTTACATCATGAATCCAGAAACTCCGGCTATGAATACGGTATTTCAATTACTGTCGGAGATAATGTGTGGATAGGCGGGAGCGTCGTGATTATCGCGGGAGTGTCGATTGGGAATAATGTTGTGATTGGCGGCGGTAGTGTTGTGACCAGAGACATTCCGGACGGGGTGGTTGCTGCGGGCAATCCCTGCAGGGTGATCCGCGAGATCACGGAAGAAGACCGGAAATACTATTTTAAGAAGAGAGTTTTTGATGTGGAAATCTAACAGGTATTTGGGAAGCGGTTGTAAAAATAGAACCGGCTTGTCATATTATCGGGCTGGAAATGTGTGGAAATGCAGTCATCCTTACCATCGGGGTGGCAGTTGTGCTGACTGCGGCGGGGGAACTTGTGGCGTCGCCGATGCTGGCGCTTTTGAAAACACCGGAAAATATTGTTGTAGGTTCTCTGACATATCTGCGGGTTATGATAGGCGGGCTTACGGTCATCACGTTTTATAATCTTGAAGCCTCTCTTTTAAGGGCATTAGGGGATGGACGGTCTCCTTTGATAGCCATGGTGATTGCTTCCTGCACGAATATAGGTTTGGATCTGCTGTTTGTGATGGGATTCCGTTTGGGTATTGCCGGTGCTGCTGTGGCAACGCTGATGGCACAGGGGATTTCATTATCTATTGTTTTGTTGTCCTGCGCAGAGTTCCTTTTTTGAAGTTGAAGCGTCAGGATTTTGCGATAGATATCAGTCTGGCAAAAAGGCTATTAAGGCTGGGGATGCCTGTCATGTTCCAGGATGCAATCATCAGCATTGGAGGGATGGTGCTTCAGTCAGTCATCAATGGGTTTGGCGTATTGTTTGTAGCGGGGTTTACGGCAACAAATAAATTGTATGGTATTTTAGAGACGGCGGCTATTTCATACGGATATGCAATTTCTACTTTTGTTGCTCAGAATAAAGGGGCGGGAAAAGATATTCTTTCTTTGTTCATTTCAGCAGAAGAAGTACAGGCGCAACAGGTATTGCAGATTGCCCATCATTACTTGATGATTATGAGCACTTTCCTGATTATATTATATGCTCTGCATACTTATCGCAGCGCCCTGCAGGGGATGGGAGATACTGTCATACCCATGGTATCCGGAATGGTGGAGTTTGGCATGAGGGTATCTGCTGCCATATTTCTGCCGCGGTTTATAGGGCAGGAAGGAATTTTTTATGCAGAGATTCTGGCATGGTCGGGGGCCTGTGTGCTGCTGGTAACTGTGTATTACAAAAGGATTGCATTTTTCAAAACATAAAATGTGCATAAAATCAAATGCATGCTATTGATATAGGGATAGTAGTGTGCTATATTTATCGGCAGAAAGGGGGCATAGATATGGCAGACCATGTGTCCTGCGGGATACTGATGAAGCAGATTGGCGACGAGATGCAGAAAAGGGCAGACAATAAGATGCGTTCATGGGATATGACAATGGCACAGGCAGGAGCCCTGCTGGCACTGAACGATGCCCCGGAAAAACAGCTTTCCATGAAGCAGTTGGAGAAGGTTCTATGTATTGCGCAGTCCACGACTGCCGGTATCATTTCCCGGCTGGAGCAGAAAGGGTTGGTGGAAGGATATGCTGATGCAGAGGATAAACGGATTAAGCTGGTGCGCATCACGCAGGCGGGAATAGACAGGGTTCTGGAAACGAAGCGGGACATGATCCACTCGGAAGAGATGCTTCTATCGGGGCTGACCGAGACAGAGCGTGATATCCTTTATTCACTCCTTAAGAAAATTAAGGATAGTTTAAAATAAGTGCTCACAAAAAGTGAGTATTTATTTTGGGTAATTCAATAGCTAGAGATTGAAAGCATACGATTGTTTAAGAAAGGTGGTTTCAATGGAAAAGAAAAAGGAAAACAAAAATCTGGAAGTGTTCAGCAATGCGCCTGTTCCTCAGGCAGTGCTGAAAAATGTGTTGCCTGCAATGGCTGCGATGATTATGGTGCTAATCTATAATTTGGCGGATACCTTCTTTATCGGTCAGACCCATGACGATATTCTGATTGCCGCCGTGTCTCTGGCTATGCCGGTATTCCTCCTCTTTACGGCGGTAGGAACGATTTTCGGTGTGGGTGGTGTCTCGGTGATTTCCCGGGCTTTGGGAGAGGGGCGGGCAAGACCATGCAGCATCAGGTTATCGAACGGATCGACAAGGGAGAAACATATGAATCAGAGAGAAAGAAGAGACAATAAACTGCCTTAAAGCTAAAAAATTAATACTGGCTAAACTCTTTAAGGTGTGGTATAATACTTCCGTTAATGGGGGGAATATTTCCATCTGTTAAAATATTCCTTATAAAATATCATATCTGAGAATAAATGAACAAGTGAGGTGAGAATATGGACGGTAGTAGTGCACGAAGTAGGGACAGGGCAGTCATAACCTGTCAGAATTGTTGCGGTTTTATGCCGTCTGTATTCTGACCTGGTTTTTGAATCTATAAGGCGAAGAGGGAGACCACTTTGCCGTTTCTTTATGAGCATATGAATTTTGCTCCGTTTCAGAAAATGGCTGCCGTTGTCCGTTTCAAAGAACACACTACATCAATGTAAGGCGGGTGTAGAAAAAGTGTTTTGCAGGTGACAATGGTATTTTTTTGCCCATTTATCCTGAAGCGTTTTTCTATGTCCATCTTTACCATGCATGCCTGAATGGCTTGAATTTTATCTTGAAAGAAGATAAGACTCCCACTTTTATAGGTGCGAGTTGCGACAAGTTAGTCTTGGTGGAGATCCAATCTCATTCCAAGATAAAGCCACCGGCGGATAACAGAGGTGTACTTGATTTTGATGCGTAAAGGAGGAACAGACAATGAGTGCAAAGAAGAATTTCCCAAATGAAAATACAGCTGTTGTACAGCATCCGGACTACAGTAATGAAATAGCGGTAATTGCACGAAGCAATCTGACACCAAGGCTGATGCGGGAGAAGATTGGAGATTATCATGAAAATGATATTGCAGATGCCTTGGAGCTGCTCAAAAAGGATGAGCGTATGAGGCTTTACAGTATACTTGATACCGATATGCTTTCCGATATTCTGGAGTATTCGGACAGGAGAGACGAGTGGCTGAGTGAGCTTGGGATCCGAAAAAGGGTTGAGGTGCTGAACCGGTTCGAAGTGACTACGGCTGTGGAGTATCTCCGCCAGCTTGATAAGAAGCAGAGAAGTGTATTGATCGATCTGATGGAAGACGGTGTGAAAAAGGAGATTGCATTTTCCAGTGCTTTCGATGAGGATGAAATCGGAAGTAAGATGACGACGAATTATATTGCAATCGGTGCGGGACTGAATGTGCGTCAGGCGATGAAGGAATTGGTGGATCAGGCGGCGGATAATGACAATATTTCCACGATTTATGTGCTGGATGAAGACAAGGTGCTGGTCGGGGCAATCGATCTGAAGGACCTGATCGTTGCCAGAGAGAATACGGAATTGGATAGTATTATCATGACATCCTATCCGTACGTGTATGCGGAAGAGCAGATTGAAGACTGCATTGAGCGTCTTCAGGATTATTCCGAAGATTCGATTCCCGTTCTGGATGAAAATAATAAGCTCAAAGGCATATTGACAGCGCAGGATGTAGGTCAGATGATCCATGATGTATTGGGAGATGACTATGCAAAGCTGGCAGGTCTTTCTGCGGAAGAGGATCTGGAAGAGCCGCTTCGCAAAAGTATCGGGAAACGGCTTCCATGGCTGTTGGTACTTCTGGGACTAGGACTGGTCGTTTCCTCTGTTGTGGGAATTTTTGAAAAAGTAGTCGCACATCTGGCGCTGATCGTATGTTTCCAGTCTCTCGTACTCGATATGGCGGGAAATGTCGGTACACAGTCACTTGCTGTTACCATTCGTGTTCTGATGGACGAGCAGGTCAGCAAAAAACAGAAATTATACCTGATTTCCAAGGAGGCGAGAGTCGGGCTGTGCAACGGTTTGATTCTTGGAGTATTGTCTTTTCTGTTTATCGGACTATACCTGTATCTTCTGAAAGGGCAGGTGCTGATTATGGCTTTTTCGATTTCGGCTTGTACCGGAATCGCACTTCTGGTCGCAATGCTTCTTTCCAGTATTGTAGGTACTACCGTGCCAATGCTGTTCAAACAGTTAGGTGTGGACCCGGCGGTCGCTTCCGGGCCGCTGATTACTACGATCAACGACCTGGTTGCTGTAGTTACTTACTATGGACTGGCCTGGGTGTTGATCATCAATGTGCTGCAAATGTAGACCCAGGCGAGTAATGTCGAATAAAAGAAAGTATTTTGGTAAGAGGAATAACCGTCCCACTGACGGTTATTTTTCTGTTCA